>JBCCXV010000270.1:0-3878 GCA_039191195.1 Planctomycetota bacterium | reverse complement strand
CGCCAGGTTCCCGCCATCGAGATCAAACCCCGTCAGCCCGCCCGACGCCCCCACCGCCCGCAGCAGCGCCTCGGCGTGACCGCCCCGACCCAGCGTGCAGTCCACCACACGCTCGCCCGCCGCCGGCGCAAGCAAACGCATCACCGCATCCATCAGCACCGGCAGATGACCCACCGCATCGCCGGCGCCCGCGCCCGACTCACCCTCCGCCTCGACCTCGAAACCGGCTTCGTCCATCGCCGCAATCTACGCCCCCAAGCGGGCCTTCAACACGCGTAAGCTCCCCGCCATGCCACGCCAACCCCTCCGCTCCGAGCCACCGGCCCGCCCACGCATCCGCAGCACCACCGTCCTCACCGTCCGACGCGACGGACAAGTCGCCCTTGGCGCCGACGGCCAGGTCTCCATGGGCGACACCGTCGCCAAGCCCGACGCCGTGAAGGTCCGCAAGATCGACGACCTCGGCGCCGACGGCGAAGGCGTCCTCGTCGGTTTCGCCGGCTCCGCCGCCGACGCCTTCGCACTCCTCGAAAAGTTCGAAGAGGCCCTCCGCGCACGCCCCGAAGACCTCCGCCAGGCCGCCGTCGACCTCGCCAAGCTCTGGCGCACCGACCGCATGCTCCGCCGACTCGAAAGCCTCATGGCCGTCGCCGACAAGAACACCAGCCTCCTGGTCTCCGGCGGGGGAGACGTCATCGAACCCGGCGACGGGGTCATCGGCGTCGGCTCCGGAGGCACCTACGCCGTCGCCGCCGCCCGCGCCCTGCTCCGCCACTCCACCCTCGACGCCCAAGCCCTCTGCCGGGAATCCCTCGGCGTCGCCGCCGAGATCTGCGTCTACACCAACGACAACCTCACCGTCCTCACCCTCTGACCCCGCATGCGAGCCGCCGGTTGGCCCGCGGCCACCACGCCGCTTACACTGCTCGACCTCGCAAACGACCCCGACAACCCCGGGGCCGAGCCCGTGTGGCGGAATTGGCAGACGCGCCGTCTTCAGGTGGCGGTTCCTTCACGGGAGTACAGGTTCGAATCCTGTCACGGGCATTGCGGAGCCGGGCGACCCCACTCACCCACGCTCCTACGCGTAACCGGCGAGTCACCCACGCCGCCTCGATCGGCGAAGACGCGCCCGCACCCGCCTCACCTCCAACCAGGGCCGTGCCATCTCCGACGCCGATCCCAACTCGTCCGATCCGGCCGGCCAGCACCACCCCGCGCCCCAAAGCAGCCAGGCCGACGGCGACCCGTCCACCTCCTCCGACGGCCAGCCCAAGAAGCGCCGCCGACGCCGACGACGCAAACCCGCCGGCGAACGCCAAGCCAACGCCAACGCGGACAACGCCAACGCGGACAACGCCAACGACCACCCGGACGCCGGCGACTCCCAAGCCGAGGCCCCCGGCGCTCCATCCGAAGACGCCCCGCGCCCCGACACCGGCGACGCCGCCGACCCCAACCGCCCTGCCAAGAAACGCCGCCGCCGTCGTCGACGCAAACCCGCCGGCGAGCGCGAGGGCGACCCCGCCACCGCCGACGCCCCCGACCGCCAAGACCAAGGCGACCGCCCCCCACCCCGGCGTACCCCAAGCGGCCCGCCACCACGCTCCGGCGGCAGGCCCGGGCCCCGCGACCACGCCGGCCACAACCGCCCCGGAACCCGCGGCCCCCAAGACGGCCCGGGCGCCGAAGGCCCGCCCAAGAAAAAACGCAAGAAGCAGCGCACCAAGACCTGCTTCAACTGCTTCACCCCCTGCGTGTCCCTGTTCCGCGTCCAGGTCGACCACACCCGCAAGTGGAAGTACATCTGCGACATCTGCTGGGCCCACGTCTGCGACGGCAACCCCCACTACCGCTACGGCGGCATCTGGCCCCCCAACCGCGGCGGCCACGGCGAACGCAACCACAAGCCCCGCCCCAAAACCGGCCCGCCCCCGCGCGACAACGCGCCCGCGTCCCATGCCACGCCCGCCGATCACGACGCCCCCGTCGCCACGCTCGACCCACCCCCGGCCGAGGAATCCGGCCCCCCGCCCGCCGAGTAACCCCGCGCGGCGTACCCTGCGGCGCCGATGAGCGACCGTCTCCAGCGCGACTACCTGCTGCGGCTGCCCCTGCCGATCGCCCAGCTCTACCTCCGCGCCCACAACGCCAAAGACGCACGCGCCCGCCACGACCACGGCTTCTTCGTCCTCGAAGCCGCCGCCAAGCTCTCGGCGGTCGCCATGCTCGCCCAAGCGCTCGACGCGCCACCTCGCGAGCCCCACGACGACTGGACCCACCGCCTCGGCGCCCTCGCCCGCCCATCCCTCGGCCACTGGGCCCAGCTCGTCCGCTGGCTCGCTAGCTCCGACCAAGTCGAGGGCGACCTCCCCCGCGCCCTGCAACGACGCCTCGACGCCTCGGCCACCCCGGCCCTGCTCGAGCTCTACCGCCGCATGAGCACCGGGCCCGACGAGCGGCCCTCCACCTCGGTCCGCTTCCGATTGCTCGACCTCATCGACGCCCTGGTCAGCTACC
This sequence comes from Planctomycetota bacterium, assembly GCA_039191195.1. Classification (GTDB taxonomy): domain Bacteria; phylum Planctomycetota; class Phycisphaerae; order Phycisphaerales; family Phycisphaeraceae; genus JBCCBV01. The sequence goes on along the minus strand of JBCCXV010000270.1, from coordinate 1,358 downwards.
GCAACGCCGTCATGGGCCACGGCGGGCCGCGCGCCGCCGAGTTCTACGAGTCGCGCATGGGCCCGCTCTGGTTCCCCGCCCTCAACGAAGCGCTCTCGCCCGGCATCTGGCCCTGCCTCGGGCAAGAAGAAAACCGCCTGGTCCACCTCGGCGACCTCCGCGTCGTCGAGCCCGGCGTCGTCGAAGCCTCCGCCCGCGAACTCACCGGCCTCCAGGGCGAACGACGCGACCCCGCACGCCTGCCCCAAGCCCTCCTCGACCGCTGGTTCCACCGCGGCGCCGGCCCGCCCGCCGTCGCCCTGCGCAACCCCGAGGGCGAGCTCATCCCCGTCGGGCCCATGCTGCGCTTCCGCGAGAGTGAACTCGCCGACGAGGTCCTCATCCACAACGCCTGCAAGGGCAAGGCCGACCTCGAACAGCTCAGCTACGCCACCGGCCGGCTCCACAAAGAGCTCGGCGCCGCCCCGGCCCTCCACCAATACCTCGGCCTCGCCGACGCCCCAGAACCCGCCCACGACGCCACCCCCGCGGCGGCCGCGCAAAGCGACTCCGCCTTCGACGCCGCCCCGCCCCTCGACGACAGCGACCAGCCCACCGCCGGCCACCCCAACGGCGACCCTCGGCCCCGGCGCCGAGCTCGCCGACTACCGCGTCGTCGCCGAACTCGGCAAGGGCGGCATGGGCGTCGTCTTCCTCGCCGAGCAGAAGACCCTCGGCAGGCTCGTCGCCCTCAAGACCCTGCCCGAAGCCCAAGCGCATCACCCCGAAGTCCTCGCACGCTTTTCCCGCGAGGTCCAGGTCCTCGGCCGCTGCGACCACCCCCACATCGCCAAGCTCCTCGACCACGGCGAAACCCAGGGCGTCCGCTACTACACCATGGAGTACGTGCCCGGCGCCGACCTCGAACAGGTCTGGCGACAGCTCGCCAAGCAAGACCAGCGGCGCGAACCCGCCGACCTCGACGCCGCCCTCGCCGAGGCCTGCCGCCGCAACCGCCGCAAGCTCGAACAAGGCCTCTCCGGAACCAAAGCCAGCGCCGACACCACGCCCGACCCCTCCCAAGGCTCCGCCGACGCCTCGGCCATCTTGCGCGACGCGCTCACCACCCTCACCCCCGACCGCGAGCACGACCCCGACCCCACCCTCGCCGAAGCCCCCGAGCCCTACCACCGACGCATCTGCCGCATGATGGCCGACGCCTGCGAGGCCCTGGACCTCCTCCACGAACGCGGCGTCGTCCACCGCGACGTCAGCCCCGCCAACCTCATGCTCAACCCCGACGGCCGACGCCTGGTCGTCATGGACTTCGGCCTCGCACGCCCCGGCGCCGGACAGGCCGACGTCACCGCGCCAGGCGG
>JBCCXV010000269.1:0-3893 GCA_039191195.1 Planctomycetota bacterium | reverse complement strand
TTGGTGCCGACGAGTTCCTTGCTGAGGTCGATGGGGCCGAGGGGGGCGCCGGAGACGAGCCGGGGCGGGCCCTGATGGGCCTTGGCCGAGCCCTGTACGAGGCCGTAGGCCTGGCTGGCCTTGGCCTTGGGGGCGGTGCGGAAGGCGAGTCCTTGGAAGTCGAGGTCGATCGGCTGGCCGCCGGCTTGTCCGGGGTCGGGGTCGAAGAAGCCGCCGGCGGGGTCGAAGGCGTCGGTGGCGCCGGCGTCGAGGGCCGGGGCGGGGGCGTTGTCGCCGGTGTCCTGGGCCAGCAGCAGCGCGGCCTGGGCGTTGGCCTGGGCCGAATCCACGCCGGGCTTGTGCTGAGCCAGCAGCACGGTGGCCGTGGCGCCGAGACCGAGGACCGTCGCCGTTGAGTAAGCCAGTGTCCGATGCATCGTGAACTCCCACCCGCGAAGGGGATGCGACGGGACCGCGTGGTAGGTCGAGGGGCCCGTCCGCCGTGCAATCAAGCGTTGTTGGAGCCAAGTGAAACACAGATTGTGCGGGTGTCCATGCTAACGGAAACGATCTGCTCACAAAACAGCAAATCAAGCTGTCGCAGAGATTTACCCATTCTGTGCAAACAGATTGATCGCGCAAGCCCCTATAACTGGGCGGGATATGGGCCTTGCGTGTGAACCGGGATCGCGCCAGGCCCCCGAATTGCGGGTTCCGATAACCCGTTACGTTGCGCGCTCTTGGCCGGATAGCCAATCTGGCAAAACGCTGGGCTTAGGCGTAGGCGCCTCGGTCGTGCAGCGATAGCGCGACCCGCTTGGGGTTGTGCCCGTGTTCGTCGAAGAGGCACAGCCGGTTTGGCTCGCCGGGCGTGGTCATCCAATCGCGGGGCAGCAGGTATCGCTTCTGTGGCCCGAGGGCCTTGCCGTCGGCCGGGGCGTGCTGGTAACGGCAGACCAGCCGGCCGTTGAGTTCGATGAGCCCCCGGGTCATGCCGGCCGGCTCGAGGTAGACCGGCGCCGCGCCCGCGGGGGTGTCGAACGTCGCGGCGAACCACGCCGGGGCGTCGTCCGGCTTGGCGTTCTTGGCAATCGCGACAAATGCGTCTTCTTCGGGGGCCGCGTCGAGCGCGAGGTGGGCGACGGCCGCGGGGTCGTGCGTCGCCGGCTTGAGGGTGAGCACGCCGACGCATGCGGCCAACTGGGCCGCCGTACGGCCGGTCTGGGCGACGGTCTCGAAGAGCTCGAGGCCGAGCGTGTTCTTACCCGGTCGCAGCAGGCCTTCCTTTTCGGGTGAGAGCACGCGCTCGGTGTGCCCGCCGGAGGCCGGCCCGCCGAGGTAGGCCAAGGGTTGGTCGTTGAGGGTCAGCACCGCCCGGCGGGGCAGGCCGAGCACGCGGAGCCAGAGGTCTTTGCCGGCGGTGGCGGTGAGGTTCCAAACCAAACGTTCGGCCGGGCCGACTTCGCCCTCGCGGGCGCCGGCGTGGTATCCGGGCAGGGCGTACGGGTCGGGCTTACGCGAGGCTTCGACCTTGGGCTTGGCCAGGCGCACCGGGGTGCACCCGCGCAGCCCGGCGCCCAGGCCGAGGGTGTCGGCGCCTTGGTCGGAGCCGTCGTCCCACCGACCGGCCGAATCGGCGAGCACCACGGCGGCGCCGGCGCTGGCCCGGATCGCGGCAGGCTCAAGCGACGCGTCCGGTCCCGGTCCGAGGATGGCCTTGCGCTGGCCCTTGGAGAACACGTGCAGCCGCACGCCTCCGCCCGGCGCCGCGGCCTTGCCGCTGAGGGCTTGGGTGAGCTCGAAACGCAGCGCCGCGTACCCGCGGGCCGACACGGGCGTCTTGCCGGCGAGCTCGAGCACGTCGGCTCGCTCGAGGGTCTTGAAGCCCGGGTGCGCGCCATCCCACACGTCGTCGAGCCTGGCGATCGACCACGGCGACAGCGCCGGGGCCTCAGCCGGCGCCGGCTTGCGGACGCGCACGGCCTTGGCTTCGCCGTCGATGGCGATGCGCTTGACCCCGCCGGCCTGGGCCGCGACCGGGTCGCCCTGGTCGTCGGTGGTCACGGCGTTGAGCACGAGGCCTTGGTTGTCGAGCACGAACGCGTCGGCTTGGGCGCGGCTGAGCAGCACGACGGTGACGCCTTGCATGCGCTCAACCACGGGCGTCTTGCCGGTGGGCGCGGTGAGGGTGACGTGCTCGCCTTCGATGCCGACGGCGCCGGTCATGCCCGCCGGGCCGTAGACCACCAGCAGCGCGTCATCCACGAACGCGAGCGGGCGGAAGGCGCAGTAGTCGAGGGTGCGCGAAGCGCCGAGCCTGGCGTCGAGCACGGTCCAGGCCGAGCGCTCGTCGCCTAGGGGGATGTCGAGCTCGAGCCCCGTGGGAAGCAAGATGCGCGCGGCGTCGCCGCGGTGCTTGTCGTCGCGCGTGAGCGTGACCAGGTCGCCCAGCGGGCCGGGCTCGTGCACGACCGACAGGCCGGGCGACGGGCTGGATGGGCTCAGCACGACGCGCGGGCGGTTGGTCTCCAACGCCGCGAGCAGCGGAGCGAACTGGCTGGCGAAGCTCGCGACGCGTCGCACCGGCGCGAGCCAGGGGGTGGGCTCGCCGGCGTCGTCCAGGGGAGCGCCGTGCACGCCGGCAACGGTGGCGAAACGATCGACCCCGCCGGCTCGGCGCCCGGGGGCGTGGCCGAACTTGGTCCCGGCGAAGAAGGGGTCGAGGTTGAACTGCGTGCCGCTGGAGAGCACGCCGACCAGCCGGCGTTGCAGCGCTTCGGGCGACTCGACCTCGTGGAGCGGCTCGCCGACGGTCGCCTCGGCGCCGACCTCACACTCCATGAGGAAACGCGGGGCTTCGGGCTGGACGACGCCGAGCTGCCGCAGGTTGGCCGACAGGCCGTCACGCCCGTGCCACCCGGCGATCGTGCCCTCGACGGGCTGCCAGAGGTTGTTCGCGACGACGATGGGCGCTTGGGCGCCGCATTCTTGGAGGTAGCGGACGACTTGCCGCAGGTAGCCGTCGTGGTCGCGCGGGCTGTGGGCGTGCCAGCGGTGCTCGGCTTGGAAGAGGACAACGGGGCCGGCGCCTTGGCCGTGGAACCCACCGGCGGGCAGGCCCGAGGGGTTCACGCCGCCGGAGCGGGTGGTGGGGTTGGCGGCGGGCTTGGTGACCTGCAGGTCCTCAACTTGCGCCATCATCGCCCGGAAAAACCGGGCCACGCCTTCGAGGAACGGCGGCGAGGCGGCGCGCACCTTCATGGGCCCGCTGCGGCGGTCGGTCTTGGCCCGCTGGACGTGCGGGGGGATGCCGCCCAGGTCGCGGCCGGCGCCCACCGACGGCCCGGGGCGCAGGATGACCCAGAGGCCCTCGGCCGCGGCGAGTTCGACGAAGCGGCGCAGGTCCAGGTCGCCGGTGAAATCGAAACGGCCCGGGGCGGCCTCGTGGTCGTGCCAGCACACGCGCGTGGCGACGGCGTTGAGGCCGGCGTGCCGGGCGGCGCGCAAAAGCGAAGGCCAACGCCCGGCCGGCGCCGACGTAAAATCCAGCGCGCCGCTGACCAGCCACAACCGACGGCCGTCGAGCGCTAAACTCTGTCCGTCGAACGAAAGCTGCGCCATGGTCGGGTCTCGTTGGGGGCGGCGGGTTTGGGCCCCGATCCCGCCCAAGTGGGCGAGCCCAAACGAGCCGGAACGGTAGGCGCGCTAAGGATTGAAATCAACGCTGAACGCTTCTTTTCCAAGCCGAAAGTCGCGATCCCTCGCGGGGCTTGCCGCGGGCATGGCGGCGCTGTGCTTAGGGGGATGTGTTTCGATCGACAGCCTCGACCGCGAAGCCCGGGCCGTGCTCGCCGAGCGTGGCCAGCCGGTCGTGGCCGACCTGCGTGACGACCCGACCGCGGCGGTGCTCGTGC
>JBCCXV010000268.1:0-3904 GCA_039191195.1 Planctomycetota bacterium | reverse complement strand
TGGGTCTCCGCCCCGTCCCACGGGTTTGGGTGTCGGCGTCGGGCGAGGTCGGCGCGGGGCGGTCGCTCATAGGTGGGGTCTTCGACGTTCCCGGAATCGGGCGGACAGGGTTTCGTAGGCCGTCGGCGCCGCGCTAGGGCCGATCCGCCGTCGCGGGGCCGGTCTTGCGCTCGGCGAGCCGAGCATACCCGGTGATCCCGGCGATCCTGGTTTCGGTATCGGGCGCGGCCAGCGGGCGGGTATCGATGAGCCGGGGGTACCCGAGGCGTGCGTTGACCCGGCGGTTCAGGCGCGCCAGGGCGTCGGCGACGCCAGGCGCGTCGAGGTCGGCGGTGAAGGCGCCGGTCATGCGCGAGCGTTGGAGGAGGTCGCGGAAGCGGTCGGACCGGTCGGAGAGGGCCAGGGTGGCGTCGCGCACGGCGCCGGTGAGCCGCGCGGCGCCCGGCTCGTCTTCGAGTCGGAGGAACCCGGCGCCGTGGTATACGCCGACCTCACGCAGCGGGCCCTGGTCGGTCAGGGCGTCGGCGAACACAAGGTACTGGATCGAGCAGTTGGTGCCGGTGGCGCTCAGGGCCGTGCCGCCGGCGACGGGGGTCCAGTAGAGCCGTACAACCGCGGCCTGGGTCGCCGTGGCGGGCGGGCCCTGCGTGAAGACGAAGGTGGCCTCGCCCGGAGCATCGACGCGGTAGCGGAGCCGGTCGAAGTCGCCCACGAGCCGCGGGCCGGGCTCGGGCTGCCGGACCACGGCGAGCGCGCCTTGGTCTTCGAGCGCCGCGCACCCGGCGGCCAGTGTGAAGGCCGCGAGCAGGCCGGCGAATCCGGCCCGAAGCCCGTGACGGGCCGCGCGGCGGAGGGGTGTCATGGCTTGGCCTCGGGTGCGGGCTCGGCCGGTTCGGCGCTAGCCGTTGACTCGGGAGACCCGGCTTTGGGCTCCGCGTCGGGCTTGGGTGCGCTCGCGGGCGACGCTGCCTCGTCCGGCTTGGGGGGTTCGGCGTCGGTGGTGTCGAACTCGATGCCGAGCACGGCCAGCGCGTTGCGCTCGACCACGCTGCGCAGCTGCTCCCGCGGGACCGACGGCAGGTGCGTGCCCTGGGTGAAGGTGTTGACCGAGTAGAGGTTGACGATCGCCTGCTCGGGGCTGAACCAGGGGAAGTCGCTCCCGAACAAGAGCTGGCCCATCACGTCCTGCTGGTGGGCGGACATCAGCACGTTCATGAGCCGCCAGGGACGGCTGACCAGGCCGGCGAGGTCGGCGAACACGGTGGGGTGCTTGGCGAGCAGGGCCATGGCCTCGTCGGTCCAGGGGTCGCCGACGGACCCGAGCACGAGCTTGAGGTCGGGGAACTCGCGGGCGACTTCGTCGATGAGGTAGGGCTGGCCGAACTCCAGCCGGGCCTCGCGAGCCATCTGCCCCGAGGCTTCGAGGAGGACGGGGACCTTGTGCGCTTGGCAGGCCTCGAAGAGCTCCATCGCCCGGGTGTCGGTCGGGTGGAACCCCGCGGCGGCCGGGGCGAGGGTGACGCCGCGCAGGCCCAGGGCGAGGGCGTGTTCAAGCTTGTCGCCGGCGGCCCCGAGCGTGGGGTCGATGCCGGCGAAGCCGACGCATCGGTCGGGCTGGGCGGCGACGATCTGGGCGACGCGCTTGGCGGGGATCGACGCCCCGAGCCGGCCGGCCTCGAAGCCCAAGACAACGGCGCGGTCGACCGGCGCCATGGCTTGCTCGAAGTGCTCGAGCGAGCCGTCGGCCTGGACCCAGGGTTCGGAGCGTCGTCGGCGGACCTGCGCGGCGATGGCCGGGCCGAGCTGCTCAGGGTAGCTCCAGACGCGGGTGTGCAGGTCGACGATCATGCGGAGGCCACGGGGTGGGTGGCGGGGAGCCGGGCGTCCGCCGGCGAACTCATCCGGCGTACTTTGCGCGGTAGTCGTCGGCGGAGAGCAGGCCGGCCAAGGGGTCGGCGGCGTCGGCGGGGCGGACCCGGATCATCCAGCCGGCCTCGAACGGGTCTTGGTTGAGCAGGGCGGGGTCTTCGATCACGGCCGGGTTGACCTCGACCACCTCACCGGCGACGCCGCAGTAGAGCTCGCTGGTGGCCTTGACCGACTCGATCTCGCCGAAGGCTTGGCCCGGTTCCACGGGCCCGGACTCGGCGGTCACCTCGACAAAGGTGATATCGGTGAGCTCTTCGATGGCGAAGGCGGTCAATCCGATCTCGACGAGCCCGTCGCGCAGGCGGTGCCACTCGTGGGAGTCGAGATATCGGCGGTCGTCGGCGGGCAGTTCCATGGCGGCGCGATGCTAACGCCCGTCGGGGCCAGCGACAACGCGGCGGCCCGATGCGGGGCCCGGTTTCCCGTAGACTCCCGGCACGGGCGAGGGCGGCCTGCCCCGGCCCGACCCCGCGCTCCCCCGCCCGGCGCCCGCTATGACGACCGAACCCGTCGCCGCCGACCCGCCTTCCGACACCGCCAGCGCCGCGGGGCCCGCGCCCCTCACGCACCTGCGGGCGCTCGAGGCCGAGTCGATCCACATCATCCGCGAGGTCGTCGCCGAGTTCTCCAACCCGGTGATGCTGTTTTCGATCGGCAAAGACTCGTGCGTGATGCTGCACCTGGCCCGCAAGGCGTTCTCGCCGGGCAAGCCGCCGTTCCCGCTGCTGCAGGTCGACACCGGCTGGAACTTCCAGTCGATGTACACCTTCCGCGACGAGTACATCGTCGGCGAGCTCGGCCTGGAGTGCCTGGTCTATCTGAACGAGGACGGCCTGCGCCAGGGCGTGAACCCCTTCACCCACGGCAGCAAGACCTTCACCGAGGTCATGAACCTCGGCGCCCTCCGCCAAGCCTTGGACAAGTACAAGTTCGACGCGGCCTTCGGCGGCGGTCGACGCGACGAAGAGAAGGCCCGGGCCAAGGAGCGGGTCTACTCGTTCCGCGACTCGAACCACCAGTGGGACCCCAAGAACCAGCGGCCCGAGTTGTGGAACCTCTACAACGGCCTGGTGCACAAGGGCGAGCAGATCCGGGCCTTCCCGCTGAGCAACTGGACCGAGCTGGACATCTGGCAGTACATCCACCTTGAGAACATCAAGCTCGTGCCGATCTACTACGCCAGCGAGCAGCCGGTGGTGGAGTTCGAGGGCAGCCTGATCGCCGTGGACGACGACCGCGTTCCCGAAGAGCTCGCCAAGACCGCGCGCATGGAGTGGGTGCGTTTCCGCACGCTGGGGGATTATCCGCTGTCGGGCGCGACGCCGAGCCGTGCCGCGACCACGCCCGAGATCATCCAGGAGATGCTCGCGGCGACGCGCAGCGAGCGCGAGGGCCGGACGATCGACAAGGACCCCGGCGCGTCGATGGAAGAGAAGAAGCGCCAGGGGTATTACTGAGGTGATAGAGGTTGGGAACTAGGGGTTAGGCGAAGCAATCGAGACCAAGGTGATGAGCGGGCAGGGCTACCGGGACCTGATTGCGTGGCAGAAAGCAATGGACATGTGCCAAGCCGTCTATCGCATCAGCGCAGATCTCCCGGACGAGGAGAAGTTTGGGCTTCGCTCGCAGCTCCAGCGGGCTTCGGTATCCATCCCGTCCAACATCGCCGAGGGCCATGCGCGTGGCTCGAAGAAGGATTACGCCAGGCATCTGGGGTATGCCTTGGGTTCCCTTGCTGAAGTGGAGACGCAGCTTGAGATCGCGGTCAGGGTCGGTGCGCTTGAGCGCGACCTCGTTCGTGACGCGTGGGCCTTGTGCCAAGAGACCGGGAAGCTGGTGACCCGGCTCCGGCAGTCGCTAACGCGGGACTCATCTTCCTAACCCCTCGCACCTCGCGCCTAACCCCTGGTTTCGCCATGACCCAGCTCGGCCAAGACATCACCGACATCCACGAATACCTTGCGCAGCACGAGCG
>JBCCXV010000267.1:0-3946 GCA_039191195.1 Planctomycetota bacterium | reverse complement strand
GCGGTCGCGGGTATGGGCCCACGCACTCGCAGTCGCTGGAGAAGCACTTCTTGGGGTTGCCGCAGACGCAGGTGTTGGCGCTGCACCATCGGATCGATCCCGCGGCGGTGTACGGGCCGCTGTTTGAGACGATCGATCGGATGACTTTGGTCATTGAGAACAAGCTGCTGTATGCGAAGCGGCTTTCGGGCGTGGCGCCCGGGGGTTGGGCGCTGGAGCATTCGGACGAGTTGTTCCCGACGACGCGGTTGCGTCCTGGCGGCGAGGCGGACGTGACGGTGGCGTGTTACGGGGGCGAGCTGCCGATCGTGGAAGACGCGGTGGTGAAGGCGTTCGACGAGCACGACGTGTCGGCGGAGGTGGTGTGCCCGACACGGCTGTACCCGCTGAACATGGCGCCGGTGTTGGAGTCGGCGGCGCGGACGGGGCGTCTCTTGGTGGTGGAAGAGGGCCACGGTTTTGCGGCGTGGGGCTCGGAGGTCTTGAGTCGTGCATTCCAGGAGTTGGGTCCGCAACTGGTGAAGGGTTCGCGGGTGCATGCGCCGGCGCACCCGATCCCGTCGTGCGGGCCTTTGGAGAAGCAGCTCCTGCCGAGCGTGGATGGGGTCTGCAAGGCGATTGTGGAGGCGGCGCGCGATGGCGGTGTTTGAGCAATTTGCTCCCCAGAACAACGTGAACGACGACAGCATTACGGTGCTGACGCTCAAGGTGGCCGATGGCGACGCGGTGGAGTCGGGCCAGACGCTGCTGGTGGCCGAGACGAGCAAGGCGTCGTTCGACGTTCCCGCCGAGGCCGCGGGGGTGGTGAAGTGGCTGGTGTCGGAAGGGGAGGACGTGCCGAACGAAAAGGCGCTGTGCCTGATTGGCGCGTCGGCGGATGAGCTTGCTACCGCCCCCGGGAGCGCCCCCGCCCTCGGCAGTGTGGCCGGAAGCGCTGGAAATGGCTCCGTGTCGAATGGTGCGGTTGCGGCGGCGGTGGCGCCGAGTGGCGCGACGTTGTCGGCGGTGTTGGAATTGGGCCCGCCTGCGGAAATGGCGGGTCAGCGTGTGGTGCTGACGGACTGGTTGTGCCCGGCGTATGCGGAGGTTGCGGAGGGCCAGGCGGTGGCCCGGGTGCGTTGCGGGGATCAGGCGGTGGAGATCACGGCGCCGAGGGGTGGCGTGGTGGCGTTTGCGGGGGCCCCGCCGATGGTGTTGGAGGCGGGCGCGGCGGTGGCGCGGTTGGCGGATTCGGAAGCGGTGCTGCGGGCGACGGCGGGGGCGACGGAAGCCGCGGCGCCGGTTGCGGCCGGCGCCGATTCCGGGGGCGTGGATGCGAGCGTGTATTCGAAGACGGCGCGCACGCCGGTGAACGGTGGGGTGCGTGTGAGCGCCGCGGCGCAGGGTTTGATCGAGCAGCACGGCCTGGGGTTGGACCGTTTTGCGGGGATGGGCTTGGTGCGGAGCGCGGACGTGCTGCGGGCGCTGGGCGCGGCGCCGGCGGGTTCGAACGTGGCTGCGGCGGGTTCCAATGGTTCGGCGGGTGGCTCCAACGCCGCGGGCGCCCCAGCGGCGCGGGATGGCGATTGGCTGGTCGATGGCGAATCGTTTGACGAGCGGCCGATGTCGCGTGTGAAGCGGATGGAAGCGCAGGTGCTGGCGCAGTCGCAGCGGACGGTGGCGTTGAGTCAGGTGTCGGTGTTGGTGCCGTCGCAGGGGGTGTTTGCGCGGTGCCGTGAGACGCCGGCGTTGGCGGGTCAGATGTCGAGCCGGATCGTGTTTGAGTGTGCGCGGTTGCTGCGGAAGTACCCGGAGCTCAACGCGGGGTACCGGCCGAAGACGGTGGCGGTGTACGACCGTGTGAACGTGGGCTACGCGATTGACGTGGAGAAGGGCCTGCGCGTGCCGGTGTTCCACGAGGCGGACACGATGTCGCTGGAGGAGATCCACGCGAAGAAGATGGCGTACCTGGCCAAGTACCTCGAGGGCGAGCTTCAGCTGGACGACCTGGCGGGCGGGACGTTCTCGATCACGGACCTTTCGGAGCAGGGTGCTTGGGCGATCCACCCGATCGTGAACCAGGGGCAGACGGCGATCCTGGGCGTGGGCGGCGAGCACTCGATCGGGGACGGGTATGCGTACCCGTTGATGCTGGCGTTTGACCACCGGGTGAGCGACGGACGGACGGCGAGCGCGTTCCTCTCGGATCTGAAAGAACGTTTGCTGGGTCACGAGCAGGCGATCATGCAGACGCTCGAAGACACGCCGGGGATGTCGACGGTGTCGTGTTCGGTTTGTTACAAGTCGGCGGCGGAGGTGCGTGCGATGAAGCACTTCATGGTGATGACGGTGGACGCCGCTGGTCGTCAGAAGCGGGTGTGCACGATGTGTCTGGGGGGGTGGTGACGATGGCGGATCGTCGCGAGGCGTTGCGGGCGCTGGTGGGCGAGTTGCTGGACACGTCGCCGGAGCGGGTGACGGACGACTTTTCGCTGCGTCACAAGAGGCTGATGGGTTCGATCGGCGGGACGCTTCTCGCGACGGCGGTGAAGTCGAAGCTGGGAGCGGCGCCGGGCGATTTGTCCGGTGCGTCGACGTTCGGGGAGCTCGTGGCGCTGGTGAAGGGCTCCCCCGGAAATGCCCCCGGAACGACCCCCGGAGTCGCCCCCGGAAGTGGGGCGGCGTCTGGAAACGGCAGCTCGGTGTCTTCGAACGGCAGTGCGAACGGCGTGGCGGGAGGTGTTGCTTCGGGCGGGGCGGTTTCGGGGGCGATTCCGGGGTTGGTGTGTGGGGTGGATATCGAGCAGGTGGATCGGTTGCCCGAGTGCGTGGACTACTGGGGTGAGGCGTTCTATACGGGCAACTTCACGCCGGGTGAGATCGCGTATTGCGCGGGTCAGGCGTCGCCGCGGGAGCACTTTGCGGCGCGGTGGTGCGCGAAGGAGGCGCTGCGGAAGTGCGGCGCCCGTTACGCGCCGCTAGCGATGGACCGGGTGCAGGTGGCTCGCCGTCCGGACGGCGGGGTGTTTTTGCAGGTGTCGGGTGACGGGGAGGCGTGGCTGAACGTGGGGGCGTCGCTGAGTTTGTCGCACACGGACCAGACGGCGGTGGCGATGGTGGTGATGTCGGGCGGGGGCTGAGCGGGGACGGTTGGGTACGGGGCGGCGCAAAGGTTGGTTGATCTGGTGTTTTTGAGAACAGCTCGGCGCCGGTGTTGGCGCGGGAGGTCGTGATGTCGGACGGCTACGGCGTGGTGGTGATCGGGTCGGGCCCGGGCGGGTACACGGCGGCGCTGGAGGCGGCGCGGAGCGGGTTCCGCACGGCGCTGGTGGAGCGGCGGCCTTACCTGGGCGGGGTGTGCCTCAATGAGGGTTGCATCGCGAGCAAGACGCTGCTGTCGGCGGCGGACGTGCTGGAAGAGATCGAGCGCGGCGGGGTGTTCGGGGTAACGGCGTCGGGGGTCGAGCAGGACTGGGGGCGTTTGCAGGCCCGCAGGCTGGAGGTGATCGAGACGCTGCGCGCGGGTGTTGGGGGTTTGCTGCGTGCGGCGAAGGTGGACGTGGTGACCGGCGAGGCGCGATTGGGCGGGGCGCACGAAGTCGTGGTGACGCATGAAGGCGTGGAGACGGTGCTGTCTGCGGAGCGGGTGGTGTTGGCGACGGGGTCTTCGCCGATTGTGCCGGGGCCGTGGCAAGGGGTGGACGGGGTCTTGACGAGCACGGAGATGTTGTCGATTGACCCGCTTCCGAAGTCGGCGACGCTGGTGGGTGGCGGGGTGATCGGGTGTGAGTTTGCGTCGATGATGATCCGGTTTGGGGTGGATGTTCGGGTGATCGAGATGGCGGACCGGCTGCTGCCGATGGCGGACGAGGCGTTGTCGTCGGCGCTCGCCGACGCGCTGCGTCGTCAGGGGGTGGTGCTGCACCTGGGCCGGAAGGTCGAACGGATCGAGCCGGGCGGGGATGGG
>JBCCXV010000266.1:0-3968 GCA_039191195.1 Planctomycetota bacterium | reverse complement strand
GGGGTTGGGCCCGGCTCTAGAACGGGCGATGCAGGCTGCGCCGGCGGGCGAGGCCGGGCGAGCGTTCCGCGAGTCGATCGGCGAGCTGCGCGGCAGGCTCGACGAGGGCGTCAGACAGGCCGAGGCCGGCCGCGGCGCGCTGGTCCAGGCCGGGCTGGGGCAGGTCCTGTACGTCTACGATGCCGTGGACATGCCGTTGCCGCCCGGGGCGCCGTCGGTGGGGCTGATCGGGGCGGCGCCGAGGGAGGGGGCTTCGGCCGAGGCGCTGCGCCCCGCGCTGCCGTTCCCGGATTGGATGGCCGAGCCGCAGGTTGTGGATGGTGTGCTCGTGACCGGACGGGGCTTTGCGCTCGAACGGGCTCTGAGCGAAGACAACCAGCCCCGCGCCGATCTGATCGAAGCCTTCGAGTCGATGATCGAGGTCGACACCGTTGCGGCGGCGGTGATCTCACCGACGGAGGACCATCGTCGCGCGTTCCGCTCGGCGCTGCCCGAGCTTTACACGGCCGACCCGGCGAGCGAGCCCGAGCGCCTGCTGCGCCTGGTGTTTGAGGACCTGCGGTGGGTGGGCGTCGCCCTAGACGCCGACGAAACGCCGACTGTGCGGGTGCGGGTCGAGGCGGCGACGCCAGAGTCGGCCGAGGCGTTCTTGGCGGCGATGCGGGGCGGGGTGGCCATGCTCGAGGCGATGGCGCAATCCCAAGCCGGCGAGGCAGATCGGGAGGTCACTGTGGGCGCCTTGGGCGTGCTGACGACACAGGGGGTCGATCGCTTCGAGATCGACGGCTCGTCGCTGCTGCTCGAGGTTGATGCGGCGGATGCGGCGGAGTCGCTCTTGGCCGCGCTCGGCCCTTCGCTGGTGAAGGCGCGCGACGCGGCCCGCCAGTCCGTGGAGATGAGTAGCGCGCGTCAGATGGTGGTCGGCATGCACGCTTGGGCGGACGACAACGTCCGCCGGCGTGATGACCGAAAGTTTGTCTACCCCGAGTCGCTGAGCGTGTTGGTGGACGACCAGATGATGGGTGTCGAGCCCCTGACGTCACCGTTTGTTGATACGCCCGAGGGTTTCGACGGCTGGGACGCCGAACGTAAGAAGGCCTGGCTGTTGGAGAACCCGGTGTGGGTGTTTGTGACGCCGGGGCTGGTGATCGATGAGGTAGAGAAGCCGAGCGAACTCGTAGTGCTGTTCCGCCAGCCCAGTGCGGCGCCGGACCAGGCGACCACGCCCGTAGGTTTCGCCGACGGCCATGTAGAGGCTCTTACACCCGATCATCTGTGGCGAAAGTTAAGGCGTCAGACCGGCAAGGGCTTGGACCACTGGGACCTGCCTACGGAGTAGCGGCGCCAGCGGGCTTCTCCCGCGTCAGATGTGCAGCGCGCGCCCGTCGACGGCGAGCGCGGCTTCCTTTACCGCTTCGGCCAGCGTCGGGTGGGCGTGGCAGGCGCGGGCGATGTCTTCGCTGCTGGCGCCGAAGCTCATCGCCACGGCGCACTCGGCGATCAGGTCGCCGGCCGAAGGTCCGATGATGTGCACGCCCAGGACGCGGTCGGTCTCGGCGTGGGCCAGCACCTTGACCTTGCCCTCGGCGTGGTCGAGCGCGCGGGCCCGGCCGTTGGCGAGGAACGGGAACACGCCCTTGCGGTAGGCGACGCCTTCCTCTTTGAGCTGCTCTTCGGTCTTGCCGACAGAGGCGATCTCGGGCTCGGTGTAGACGATGCCGGGGATGGCGTTGTAGTCGATGTGGCCGTGGCCGGTCTTGAGGATTTCGGCCAGGGCGACGCCTTCCTCTTCGGCCTTGTGCGCGAGCATGGGGCCGGGGATCACGTCGCCGATGGCCCAGACGCCCTGCACGCTGGTGGCGTAGTGCTTGTCGACCTGAACCTGACCGCGGTCGGTGAGGCCGACGCCGATCTTGTCGAGGCCCAGCCCTTCGGTATTGGGCTTGCGGCCGACGGAAACCAGCGCGCGGTCGGCTTTGACGGGGTCGGCGCCTTCGACCTCGATGGTCACGCCCGACTTGCCGGGCTTCACGCCGGTGACCTTGACGCCCAGGCGGAACGACAGGCCCTGCTTCTCGAACATCTTCTTGGCGTCGGCGGCGATCTCGGCGTCCATGCCCGGCAGGATGCGGTCGAAGTATTCGAGGACGACGACCTCGGCGCCGAGTCGGCGCCAGACCGCGCCCATCTCGAGGCCGATGTAGCCGGCGCCGATCACGGCGAGCTTCTTCGGCACCTGGTCGTACGACAGCGCGTCGGTCGAGGTGTCGACGCGGTCTTGGGTGATGTCGACGCCGGGCAGGGAGGCGGGCGTCGAGCCGGTGGCGATGACGACGTGCTGGGCGTTCATGACGTCGTCGCCGACGGCGACCTTCTTGCCGTCGCCGGTGAATGCCGCGTGGCCCTTGTAGACCTTGACCTTGTTCTTCTTCATGAGGCCGGCGACGCCGCCGGTGAGGGTCTTGACGACCTGCTCTTTGCGTTGCATGAGCTTGGCGAGGTCGAGGGTGACGCCCTGGACGTCGACGCCGTGGTTGGCCAGGCCGCCGGCGACCTCTTCGTACTTGTGGCTCGACTCGAGCAGGGCCTTGGACGGGATGCACCCGACGCGGAGGCAGGTGCCGCCCAGGGCGGGCTCCTTCTCGACGACGGCGGTGTTGAAGCCGAGTTGGGCGCAACGGATGGCGCAGACGTAGCCGCCGGGGCCGGCGCCGAGGACCAGGACGTCGTGGGTGAAGTCGGGCATGGCGGGGATGATAGTCGGCCGGGTGCCGGCGCCGGAAAGTCGGCGATCTGCGGTAAGGTTGCGGGGTCGCGCCCCGTCTTGCGGGCGGGCGCGGTGTGTGGCGGGCCCGTCTTGGCGTTAGCCGGAGGAGCGGAGCGATGGTGCGGTTCTTGAAGTCTTCGTGGTACGTATGGGTCGCCCTGGCGATCGGGGTGACGATCGGCACGGCCAAGTGGCAAGAGCAGCGCGAGCGGTCGGCCGAGCTGTCCGATCTGCGAGAGCGTGTGGAAGGCAGCGGACGGGCGGTCGCCGGCGCCGCGTCTTCGCCGACGGCGCAAAGCGAGCCGGGGCAAGCGGCGGAGCCCGAGGCGGAACCGGACTGGTCCGACCCGTCTGACCCGTACGATCCCGAATCTGAGCGCATGGGCTGGCCCGACTCGCCCGAGTTCGAAGGCGGCGGTATGGCGTCGGCCGTGGCGGCCACGCAGGACGATCCGCTTGCGCCCGGCCGGTTCGACCTGGATAACCCGCGGGGCGACGGGATTCGTTTCACGCCGGGCGGCGTGTCGGAGTAGCGAGGCCCGCTTCGAGGGCGCCAGCAGCGATGTCGCTTCAGGCTTCGAGCGCGTCGAGCTCGTCCCGCCAGCCGTGGGCGAGGTCGCTGCCGAGGGATTCGAGGCGTTCAAGGTCTTGTCTTGCTTGGCGCATGTCGCCGGCGTCGAGCCGGAGGGTCATCCGCTCGGCCAGCAGGTCGTCGCGGGCGGGGTCGGCGTCGAGCGCGTCGGACAAGGCTTGGTCGGCGGCCTCTATGTCGTCACGCAGCATCGCGATGCGGGCCAGCCCGGCGTGGGCGTCGGCCGCGGGGGGGGCCTGCCCGGCGAGGTCGAGGGCTTGCCGGAAAGCGGCCACGGCTTGGTCGAGCGCGGCTTCGGCTTCCGGCGTCGGCCGGGCGTCGATCACGGCGCCCGTCTGGGCGTCGTGGTTCCAGGCCTGGGCGCAGCGGTTGCGCGCCTCTTCGAGCGCGGCTTGGGCCTGGCGCACCAGCCGGTAGGCTTGGGCCCGCTGGCGGACGTCTGGCCGGGCCTCCGGGGTCGGCGGGGCGTCTGGTGATTCCGGATTGAGCGGGTGTGGGTGCGGGGCCATAAGTGTAGGGCTTGAGCGTACTCGCTCGGTCGTCGCACGCGGGGATTGAGCCTCGCAAGAAGTTGGGTCAGCGGGGAACCTCGTGGGGCCGGCGGGCGTC
>JBCCXV010000265.1:0-4025 GCA_039191195.1 Planctomycetota bacterium | reverse complement strand
TTCTCCCCGGCTTCTCGCCACTTGAGGTGGCAGTTGGTGCCCATGAGTTGCTTGAACGGCTTGGCGTAGTGGCCCGAGTGCAACACCACTAGCCCCATGCCCTCGCGCACCCGCTGGGCGACCTTGTCAGCGATGTCGTCCTTCACGTCGCCGTGGGCCGCGTGGCCCCACCAGGTCATCACATCGGTGTTCGCCAGGAGCTCGTCGGACAGGCCGTGGTCGTCGTCTTGGTCGAGCGTAGCCGTGGTCACCTCGACGCCGTGCGGGAACAGCCCTGACGTTTGGGCGTGCTCTTCGATGGCCGCCTTCATCACCGCGTGCATGCCGTCGGGGTAGAGCTTGGCGACGGTCTTGTTGGTGTGCTCGTGGCGGTATTCGTGCCAGACGGTGACGCGCAGGGGCTGAGGCATAGCGGGCTCGTGGCGATGGGGGGAAACGCGGGCGCCGGGCGACATCCGCTCGGGCGGCGAGTCTAGCCGTACGCCGCGCGGCGGGTTCGGCGCCCCCCACCTCCCCCCCGCGTCACACCGTCGGGCCGCGTCCGACTACGCTGGACGCGCGTCACCGGAGGCCCCGCCTTGGCCTGCATCGAACTCGACAACGTCACCAAGCGGTTCGGCGCCCACACGGCCGTCGACGGCCTCGACCTAGCCGTGCCCGACGGCGCCATCTACGGTTTCATCGGGCCCAACGGCTCGGGCAAGACCACGACCATCCGCATGATCCTCAACATCATCGAGCCCGACGCCGGCCGGCTCTCGGTGCTGGGCGAGGCCGACCCCCGCGCCGCCAACGACCGGGTCGGCTACCTGCCCGAGGAGCGCGGCCTCTACAAGAAGATGCCCCTGGCCCGGCAGATGGCGTATTTCGGCCAGCTCAAGGGCATGGAGCGCGACGCCGCCGCCCGCGCCGCCGGCGAGTGGCTCGACCGCTTGGGCCTGGGCGACTGGGCCGGCAAGAAGATCGAGGCCCTGTCCAAGGGCATGGCCCAGAAGGCCCAGTTCATCGCGGCCGTCATCGCCGCGCCCAAGCTCCTGATCCTCGACGAGCCGTTCTCCGGCCTCGACCCGGTGAACTTGGAGGTCATCCGCCAGGCCATCCTCGACCTCCGCGCGCAAGGCACGACCGTCATCTTCTCCACGCACGACATGGCCATGGCCGAGAAGATGTGCGACGCCCTGTTCATGATCTTCCGCGGCAAGAAGGTGCTCGACGGCACCCTCGAAGCCATCCAGGCCGAACACGCCGTCGACACCGTACGGCTAGACACCGACGCGCCCGTCGACCCTTTGCCCGGCGTGTCGGCGGTGACGCCCGACGGGCGCTTTCAACTGCTGCACCTCGAGCCCGACGCCGACGCCCAGCGCGTCTTGGCCGAAGCCGCGTCGCGCGGAGACGTCCGGCACTTCGAGATCGTCCGCCCGTCGCTGCACGACATCTTCCTGCGGATCGCCGGGCCCGAGGCCGCCACCGCCGCGATGACCGGCGAAGAAGCCCAAGCCCAAATTCAAGGCGAGGCGGACCATGTCTAAAGCCCTGGTCATCGCATTCACCGAAGCGCTCACGGCCGTGCGCAGCAAGGCGTTCGTGGTCAACCTGCTCATCCTGCCCATCGCCGTGGGCGCGATGGTGCTGATCAACCGCCTGGCCGAAGACACCGCCGACCTTTCGGACCGCACGCTCGCCGTCGTCGATCGCGCCGGCTGGATCGGCCCCGGGCTCGAAGACGCCGCCAAGGCCTACAACGAGCACGTCGCCTTCGAGACCGGCGAAGACGGCCAACGCACCCAGGTCAAACCCAAGTGGATCATCGAACTCGTTGCGTTGGGCGACCCCGTGGCCGAGGGAGATCCAGCCGACGACGCCGAGATCGAGCTTGCGCTGTCCGATCGGGTGCGCGCGGGTGAGCTCAGCGCCTTCGCCGTGCTGCCCGCCGACGTGCTGACCCCCGAGGCCGAGGGCGCCGTGCAGTACTACGCCCAAGACCAGGTATTCGACGACCTGCCCCGCTGGCTCGGCGCCCAGGTCGGCCGGGTGGTCCGCGAGCGCCGCATGGCCACGGCAGAGATCGACCCGGCGGTTGTCGAACAGGTCGACCTGCTTTCGCGCCACGTCGGCTTTCAGCGCCTGGGCCTGGTCGAACGCTCCGGCGATGGCGGCGCCGCCGAAGCCCGCGAGACCAACGACCTGGAGACGTTCCTCCTGCCTGCCGCCGGCATGTTCGTCATGTTCATCATGGTGATGTTCGCCGGGCCCACGCTGCTCAACGCTGTGCTCGAAGAGAAGATGCAGCGGATCGCCGAGCTGCTGGTCGCCTCGGTCACGCCGTTCCAGTTGATGCTGGGCAAGCTGTTGGGCGCGGTGATGTTCGCGATCGTGCTCGCCGCCGTATACCTCGCCGCCGGGCTGTTCACGGCCGACTACTACGACGTCGCCAGCCTGCTCACCCCGCGCTACTACACCTGGCTCGGCGTGTTCTCCCTGCTGGCGCTGGTGATCTACGGCTCGATCTTCGTCGCCATCGGTTCGGCCTGCAGCGAGATCCGCGACGCGAACAACCTCATGGCGCCGGCCATGATCCTCGTGATGATGCCCCTGTGGTGCTGGTTCATCGTCATCAAGAACCCCGACAGCACGGCGTCGGTCGCGCTGTCGCTGTTCCCGCCGTTCACGCCCATGCTCATGTTCCTGCGCTTGGCCGCGCCGCCGGGCCCGCCCATGTGGCAGGTCGTGCTGAGCGTCGTGCTGACGACTGGCTTCTCGGCGCTCTGCCTGGCCGCCGCGGCGCGCGTCTTCCGCATCGGCATCTTGTCTTACGGCCAGGCGCCGACGCTCCGCAAGCTCCTGCGATGGGCCGCGACGGGCCGGTGAGCCCGGCGTAGAGTGCGACCCGCCCGCCCAACCACAGCGGCGCACACGCACCGACATCGCGGAGACCCCCCATGCCCGAACTCGACGGCCAGCGCGCCCTGATCTTCCTGGGCGACGACTACGAAGACCTCGAGGTCCAGTACCCGCTGCTCCGCCTGCGCGAGGCCGGGGCCGAGGTGGTCACGGCAGGCCTCGATGCCGGCAAGCAGTACCACGGCAAGCACGGGTACCCAGCCGTGAGCGACGTGGCGGTGGACTCGGTCGACGCCGGCGCCTTCGACATCCTGGTCGTGCCCGGCGGGTGGCTGCCCGACAAGCTCCGGCGGTACGCGTCGGTGCTCTCCATCGTCCGCACCATGGCCGAGGCCGGCAAACCGATCGCGTCGGTCTGCCACGGGCCCTGGATCGACATCTCGGCCGGCGTCGTCCAGGGCGTGCGCTACACCAGCACGCCGGGCATTAAGGACGACCTCATGAACGCCGGCGCCCTGTGGGAAGACGCCGAGGTCGTCGTCGACGCCGCGCACAAGCGGGTCAGTTCTAGGCGTCCGGGCGACCTGCCGGCGTTCTGCCGGGAGCTGATCGCGATGGCCGCCGGCTGACCGTGGCTTGCCCGTAGCATGCCCGCATGGCTGCGCCCGGTTCGACCCACGACTCGCCCTACGCCACCACGGCGCTGGTGTGCTTAGCGGTGGTGTCGGTGTTCTGGTGCGTCGAAGCGCTGGTGTTTGTGGTGTTCGGTTGGCGGTTGCACCTGACCGGGCTGTCGTACGCCGTGGGCCCGATCACAATCCCGCGTGAGCACTGGCCATTGTTAGTGCGCGCACTCACGCAGGCCGGTCTGGTGGGCGGCTGCCTTGGGCTCTGGTGGCTGGCCGACCGCCGTGGAGAGCGGTGGTCCGACGTGCGCGACCACGCCGCCGCCTGGGGCGCCACGCCCGGGCTGGCGCTGCCGGCCGGCGTGCTGCTGACGCTCGTCGTGCGCATGGCGAGCAACCAGGTCTTCCCGCTCATCGGCTGATGCCGGTCGAGCCGGCCCGTAGCTGACCCGACGGCCAGCGTAGGCACAACCGCCGGGGGGGGACGTCGTGAGGACCCCCACGGTCCGCGGCGCTCAACCGCCAGCGGGCGGGGGCAGTTCGCTGAGCACCTGC
>JBCCXV010000264.1:0-4035 GCA_039191195.1 Planctomycetota bacterium | reverse complement strand
CTCGGCCGTCAACGGCACGAGCGCCTCAGCCAACGGCTCGCCCTTGACGTGACGGCTGGGCCGCACCTGCACCGCCGCCGCCGCCGCGTCACGCAGCTCGCGCGTCTCCAAGCGGTCCGGCAGATACAACGGCTGAACGCCGTCGAGCACCAACTGGATCACAAAGTCCCGGGCCTCGCGCGGCAGCTCCCGCTCGACCGTGGCCGTACGAAGCTCCTCGCGCAGCCGCGCCGTGTCGCCCACTTCCATGAGCGCCGGCAGCTCCTTCACCAGCCGCGGCGCGCCGCCGCCCGGCGCCAACTCGATGCGCGGGCGCTCGCGCGCGCCGCTTCGGATCCGGTCCAGCTCGCCCTCCGGCAGCACGCCGATCCGGAACACCCGGTCGAGGAACAAACTCACGCGCGGCACCCAGGCCTCCGACGGGTCCGTCGCGTTGTGCGCACGCGCAATAGCCACCAGCGCCGTCCCCGCAAAGTCGTACTCGCGGTAACGCTCCGCCGCCGCGTCCGGCGCCTGCACCGCCAGGTCCGCAGCCTCGATCAGCGCCGTGTACAGCCGGTCCCGGAACGCCTGGTTCGGCGTGTACACCTCCGGCTGCGCGCTGCGCGCCCGGTTCCGCTCGAAGTCCACCTCGGCCTGGTTCAGCAGGTTGAACTCGACCCGCGCAAACGACGGCTCGAGCAAGATCTGCCCCTCGTCGTGCCGCTCCCCCGCACGCTGACCCAGCCCCGCCACCACCGCGCCAAGCACCGCCAATACCCCCGCAAACCCCACCGACCAAAACAGCGACCGATCCCGCAACGCCTCACGCCACAGGCGACGCTTGCGCGGCACCGGCCGGCGGATCTCCCTGCGGCGGTTCGGGGGGGGCTTGGGGGTGCTCATAAGAACCGGCCCACGCGGGCGCCAACGCCCCGGACTTCCACCCGCACCACGCCCCGGATCCACGCCCGGGGCCGCGACGGCACGGCGCCACCGTTGGGGTCGAACCGGCCGCGGGCGCCAGTTTAGTCCGATCCGACCCGCCCCCGAAGGATTCCCGCCCCGGGCCCGCCTCGCACGCCTACGACGCCTTATCGGCCCCCGAAGGCCCGTACGCCTCCACCACCCGCTGCACCAGCGCGTGCCGCACGATGTCGGCCTTCTCCAGCGCGATCGTCGATACCCCCCGCGTCAGCCGCAGCCGCCGGATCGCGTCGATCAGACCCGAGTCCGCCGGGCTCTCCAGGTCGATCTGCGACACGTCCCCGGTCACCACCATCTTCGACCCGTGCCCCAGCCGCGTCAGGAACATCAGCATCTGGCTCCGGGTCGTGTTCTGGGCCTCGTCGAGCAAGATGCACGCGTCGTTGAGCGTCCGGCCCCGCATGAACGCCAACGGCACGATCTCGATCAGGTCCGCCGCCATCAGCCGTTGGATGTGCTCGAACTCCATCATGTCGTGCAGCGCATCCAGCAGCGGACGCAGGTACGGGTTCACCTTCTCCTGCAGCGTGCCCGGGAGGAAGCCGATACGCTCACCCGCCTCGACCGCCGGCCGCACCAGCACGATCTTGCGGATACGCCCGCGCTTGAGCATCGCCGCCGCCGCCGCCACCGCCAGGTACGTCTTGCCCGACCCCGCCGGCCCCGTGCAAAACACCAGGTCGTGCCGCACGATCGCCTCGGCGTACAGCCGCTGACCTTGCGTCATCGGCCGTACCAACCGGCCGGGCAGATAGACGTCGAACCCGCTCCGCTCGGCCAGGTCGTCCGCCGCCGTTGCCGCCTCATCCGCGCCCGCCCCAGCCTCCGCCTCACCCGGCTCCGCCAGCGCCGCCGCCGCCGGCGAAGAACCGCCGCTCGCTAGCGCATCCAGTAGCTCCTGCCGAGACAACGGCGACCGGTTCCGCGCCGCCTCGCACAGCCGCTCCACCAGCCCCGCGGCACGCTCCACCGGCTCGGGATCGCCCGTGATCCGCACCACGTCGTTGCGCGACGACATCTTCACGCCCAGCGCCTCGCGGATCAGCTTCAGGTTCCGCTCGGACGGACCGGCGACGTCGATCCGTCGCGTGTCGTTCGGCAGTCGGAGTGTGCGTTCCACGGGCCGCAGAGGCTACTCGCCCCCGCCCCCCGGCGCGAGCACACGCACCCGCGAACCAACCCCGGCCCCGCTGAGCAACGCCCTCACCCGCTCGGCCGGCGCCGCACGCCACGTCAGACCGTCCGGCCACGCCACGTAAGCCAGCCGCCCGTCCGGCCCCAGCCCGTACGCCGTCACCGGCGCCGACGGCCCGGGTCGCACTTCGACCCGCGCACCACCATTCGCCAACGGCTCGATCTGCGCCCGGTGCAGCGTGAGCGTCGCCAGCGACGGGTCATACGCATAGAACTGGAACGTCCGCGCGTGCGACCGCGGCAGCCGCTCCATCCCCGCCAGCCGGTCGACCTGATCCAGATACCCCACGCCCGGCGTCGGCCACGAACGCGTCCAGGTTTCGCCCGTCGCCGCCTCCCCCGCCGCCGTCGGGTCCGGCGGGGCCGCCTCGGCGCCCGCCTCCTCGTTCAAGTCCGGTCCGATGTAACGCAGACCCCGGTCCCGCCGGTTCAGCACGAAGTCCAGCACCGACGTCGGCGGCGCTCCCTCCCGGTCCACCACCAGACGGTTCACACGCGGCTGCCCCGGGTCCAGCAGCCTCGGGCCACGCACCCCCGTCTCGGCCCAACCCCGCCGCCCGCCGGGCTGACCCCCGTCATAGCCGACCCGCAGACGCTCGGTCCGCACCGACCACCGCTCCTCTTCCCCGCTCGGCGTCACCCGGAAATCCGCCCGCCGCGTCGCCACCTCTTCCGGGCCGTCGATCCACTGCGACACCGCCCGCAGCGAACGCGCCGGCTCCCGCGCCGACGCATCCGCCGGCGTATACGCCACCCGCGCCGCGCCCACCACACGACCCCCGCGCTCCACCACAAACGTCCGCGGCGACGACCACATCTCCGCGTACGGCTCGGCCGGCAACGACTGCCGCCACGTCTGGGCCCACCGCAGCGCGTCCCGCCGCGCCGCGTCGAGCTCCCCGGGCTCCGCCGCATCCACGCTCCGCAGCATCGCCCGCGCCGTCGCTTCCGCCGCCTCCGAAGGCTGATCGCCCGCCTCGTACACCAATTCGATCAGCAGCGTCGGCAGCACCCGGATCAGCCCGTGCCCCACCCACAACTCCGGGGCGCCCGCCTCATCGCTCAAGCCGGGGGAACGCACAATCGTCAGCACCCCGGGATGGCCGGCATCGGTCTGACCCCACACCTTGTGCTCCACCTGCGCCAAGCCCCGGTCGCTCATCGCCACACGACCCACCACCGCCTCCACCGCACGCTCGAGGTTCACCGCACGCGTCGTCGGGTGCGCCCGCAGCGTCAAACGCCCGCCGTCGGCCAAACGCCAGGCCCCCACCACGTCCGGCGACACGTCCACCACCGCCCGTGCCCCCTTCGGCGGCCGCAGCGACAGCCCGTACGCCCAGTCCTCGTATCGCTCCGGCGCAAGCCATACGTCCGCCGATCCGGCGTCAGCCGACTCGCCACGCACCGCCTCCGGCAGCGCCGGCGGGGCCGTCTCCGCACCCGACTCCTGCCCCATAATCCCCGGCGCGACAAGCAACGCCGACAGCCCCGCGGCCGCCCACGCGACCCGCCGCCCACGCATCCACCCGCCCACGACCGCCGTCACGCCGGCTCCTGGCTGAACGTCGCCTCGTTCACGATCCGCTCCAACAGATACGCGTTCTGCGCCAACTGTCGCGCCTGCCGCTGCGGGTCGCCTTCAAGCAGGTCCAACATGTGCAACACCCAAAAACGCCCGGGGCCTTGCGAGGGGCCCACCAACGCAATCGCGTCCAGGCGCGGACGGCCGTCCGGCCCAGCCTGCGAAAGCGTCCACACCCAAGCTCGCACCTGAGGCGGCGTCCGGTTCGACGCCAGCTCCACATTCACCTGCGGCTCGTTGAGAAACTCCGTCTGCAAGTGACGACGCACGTACTCCTGCGCCGCGTTCTG
>JBCCXV010000263.1:0-4039 GCA_039191195.1 Planctomycetota bacterium | reverse complement strand
GCCTGGCGCACCAGCCGGTAGGCTTGGGCCCGCTGGCGGACGTCTGGCCGGGCCTCCGGGGTCGGCGGGGCGTCTGGTGATTCCGGATTGAGCGGGTGTGGGTGCGGGGCCATAAGTGTGGGGCTTGAGCGTACTCGCTCGGTCGTCGCACGCGGGGATTGAGCCTTGCACGAAGTTGGGTCGGCGGGGAACCTCGTGGGGCCGGCGGGCGTCACAGGCGAGGGCGCAGTCGCTGTGGCGTAGCCGGTCTTGGGAGATAACGAGATGCGTGAAGCAGTCGGTTTGATCATGCGGTGTTGCCGTCGAGTTGGCGTTCGTGGGCTTCTGGGGGTCGCGTTGGTGGGCGCTTCGCCGGCGATGGGGGCGGCGGGGACCTCTCAGATCGCCTGGGAGGGGCATCCGGTGGCGGAAGACCGCGCCCGGCAGAAGGCGTGGCCCGCCGGCGTGCTGGCGGTGGTGAACGACCCCTGCCGTACGCTGGGCGCGCACCCCTGGTTCACCGAGTGCCCCAACGACCTCGAGCTGTTCGTGCTGGCGCCCGCGTCGGCGGAAGAGTGGCAGCGGGTCTTGACGGCGTTCGCCCAAATCGAGGGCGCCAAGCGTGTCGAGCTGCACCCGGGTGACCGGGTGCGTCGGGTCGGGTACGGCATGGACATCGACGAAGACATGCGGGCCGCGGCGGTGTTCTCGTTGGGCAGTCAGCCGGTGCTGGACGAATGGTTCAGCCGGCTGGACGACGGCAAGTTCGGCGTGCACCACTACGACGCGCCGCCGAAGGCCCAGCCGCCGACGTTGGCGCTGTATGTCGGGCACGAACTGCTTGGTTTGGAGTCGCTACGGCTCCCTCCGGACTGGGAGGTGCGGCCCGGGTTCCGCGTCTTGCCAGAGGGTGAAGAGGCGGTTCGCACGCCGGAGGAGCGGGCGATCTTGGATTACATCGAGGCTCGCGAGACCGGCCGGGGGTTGGCGGCGGCCGAGTGAGGCTCACGCCTCCAGCAGCATACGGCTGGGGTCTTCGATGGCGTCCTTGATCCGGCGGAGGAAGGTCACGGCCTCGCGCCCGTCGACGATGCGGTGGTCGTAGGTCAGCGCGATGTACATCATCGGGCGGACCTCGATCGCTTCCTTCGGCGTGCCGGGGTTTACGGCGATGGGCCGGCGGATGATGCCGTGCATGCCCAGGACGCCCGACTGGGGCGGGTTGACGATGGGGTTCGACAGGAGCGAGCCGTAGACCCCGCCGTTGGTGATGGTGAAGGTGCCGCCTTGGAGGTCGGAGAGGGCGAGGGTGTTGTTCTTGGCTTGGCCGGCGAAGGCGCCGATGGATTTTTCGATCTCGGCGAACGACAGCGCGTCCGCGTTGCGGAGGACCGGGACGACCAGCCCCTTACCCCCGCCGATGGCGACGCCGATGTCGTAGTGGTTCTTGTAGAGGACGTGGTCGCCCTGGACCTCGGCGTTGACGGCCGGGAACTGCTTGAGGGCGTCGACGGCGGCCTTCACGAAGAACGACATAAAGCCGAGCTTCACGCCGTGGACCTTCTCGAAGTGCTCCTTGTAGCTGGCGCGGAGGGACATGACGCCGGTCATGTCGACTTCGTTGAAGGTCGTGAGCAGGGCCGCGGTCTGCTGAGCCGACACGAGGCTCTTGGCGATGGTTCGGCGGAGCGGCGTCATGCGGACGCGCTCTTCGTCTTCGCGGGGTTCGCCGGTCGGCGCGGGGGCGGGCTTTGCGGAGGAGGCGGCGGGGGCGGGCGCCGGCGGCGTGGGCGGGCCGCAGGGCTCGGGCGCCGATTGGTCGGCCTGCTGGAGGTAGTTTTGGACGTCTTCTTTGAGGAGACGGCCGCCGGGCCCGGTGGCGGGCACGGCCGAGGCGGACAGACCGTGTTCGTCGAGCAGGCGTTGGGCAGCGGGCATGACCGGGCCGTCGGCATCGGCGGCGGGCGCCGGCGGCGTGGGTGCGGGTGCGGCGTCTTTCACGGCGGGCGCGGCCTCTTTCACGGCGGGCGCGGCCTGTTTGGCGGGGGGCGCGACGCCGTTGGGCGGGGCGTCGTCGAGCACGGCGATGACGTCGCCGACGTTGGCGGACTCGCCCTCGGTCTTGAGGATCTGGACGATGTACCCGGCCTTGGGGGCGGGCACGGGCACGTTGACCTTGTCGGTCGCGAGTTCGACGAGCTCTTCGTCGGCCTCGACCGGGTCGCCGACCTGCTTGAGCCAGGATTCGATCTCGACTTCGGTGATGGATTCGCCGACTTCGGGCACGGTCAGATCGGTGGGCATCGCGGGTTGGCCGAGGAGGGGGAGGGGAGCGAGATGATACCCCGGTCGGGCGATGGGGCTAGGCGGACGGGGCGGGTTCGAGCTGGTCTTCGTCGACCTCGCCGAAGGCCCGGGCCAAGAGGTGGGCGTGTTCGAGGGCGTGGGCGCCCGCCGAGCCGGTTGCGGGGCTGGCCGACGGCGCGCGGGAGATGTTGCGCACCGGGAAGCGGTCGACCCGCTCGGCCATGGTGTGGATGAACTGGCTCAGGAAGAACGGCCAGGCGCCCTGGTTGGCCGGCTCTTCTTGCACCCAGTACATGGGCGTGCCTTCGGGGTAGGCCGAAAGCGCGTCGTAAAGCTGCTGCGTGGGCAGGGGGTAGTACTGCTCGAGCCGGATGATGGCGACGTCGTTGCGCTCGGTCTGCTCGCGGTGTTCGGCGAGGTCGTAGTAGAGCTTGCCGGAGGTCACCAGCACGCGTGAGGTTTGGTCGGCCGTGGCCTGGCGGTCGGGGATGACGCGTTGGAAGGCGCCGGTCGCCAGGGCGTCGAATTCGGAGACGAACTTGGGGTGCCGGAGCATGCCCTTGGGTGTCATGACGACCAGGGGCTTGCGCCAGCGTCGGAGAACCTGCCTTCGCAGCAGGTGGAAGTACTGGGCCGGGGTCGTGGGGTTGCAGACCTGCATGTTGTCCTCGGCGCAGCAGGTCAGGAAGCGTTCGAGCCGGGCCGACGAGTGTTCGGGCCCCTGGCCGTGGAACCCGTGGGGCAGCAGGAGCACGAGGCCCGATAGCCGCCGCCACTTGTCTTCGGCGGAGGCGATGAACTGGTCGATGATGACCTGCGCGGCGTTGACGAAGTCGCCGAACTGGGCTTCCCAGATGGTGAGTCCGCAGGGGTAGTCGAGGCTGTAGCCGTAGTCGAAGCCGAGCACGCCGGCCTCGGACAGGGGCGAGTTGTAGATGTCGACGGGCGCCTGATCGGGGCTGAGCCGGTTGAGCGGGACGCAGGTCTCGCCTGACTTGTGGTCGTGGAGCACGGCGTGGCGGTGGGAGAAGGTGCCGCGCTGGGCGTCTTGCCCGGACAGCCGTACGCGGTGGCCCTCGGTCGCGAGTGAGGCGAAGGCCAAGAGCTCGGCGGCGGCCCAGTCGATCAAGCGCTCGCCTTCGGCCATCTCGCGCTTGAGCTTCATCAGTTTGCGCAGCTTGGGGTGGAGGTGGAAGGTCTCGGGGACCTCGGTGAGCTTGTGGAGCAGGTGAGCGAGGCGCTCGCGTTCGACGCCGGTGTGCTTCTCGGGTCCCTCGGGCTCGGGCCCGCCGTCGTAGCCGGCCCAGAGGCCGCGGGGCTTGGCCGGGCGGTCGACGTAGTGGTCGCTGCGGGCGGCCGAGAGCTCTTTCTCGAGCAGCTCGGTCCGGCGCTGGGCGATGCGGTCGGCGTCGTCTTGGGTGACCCCGCCGAGCTTCATGAGGTGGTCGAGGTAGGCCTTGCGCACCGAGGGGGTGCGCTTGATCTGGTCGTACATGATCGGCTGGGTGTAGCTCGGTTCGTCGCCTTCGTTGTGGCCCCGTCGGCGGTAGCAGTACATATCGACCACGACGTCGCGCTTGAACTGCTTGCGGAACTCCATGGCGAGCCGGATGGCCTGGGCGACGGCCTCGGGGTTTTCGCCGTTGACATGGATGATGGGGCTCTGGAGCATCTTGGCCACGTCGGTGGCGTAGCGGGTGCTCCGGGCGTCTTCGGGCGAGGTGGTGAAGCCGATCTGGTTGTTGAGGATGAT
>JBCCXV010000262.1:0-4050 GCA_039191195.1 Planctomycetota bacterium | reverse complement strand
GTTGTTGTCGACCTCGGCGTCTTTGAGGTTGGCGCGGATGACGCCGGTGTTGGTGTCGAGGTGCCAGCTGCCTTCTGCGGTTCCGATGGCCCCGCCGAAGACGATGCCGGGCTTGCCTTGCATGGAGCCGAACTCGAGGGTGGGGATCTGTCGGAGGTACGGGCCGTAGGCGTAGTCGGGGTCGCCGTCGGCGCCGAGGTTGCCATCGGTGTCGGTGGGGGTGGTGAGCTGAGCGGCCTTGGTGGGGTATTGGCCCTCGTGCTCGGCGCGGTACATCTCGACGGCCTTGGTGAGGGTGGCGATGTCTTGGCGGAGGGCGTTGACGCGGGCGCGTTCGGTGACGGCCGAGACGCGGGGGATCGCGATCGCGGCGAGGGCGCCGATGATGACGATCACGATGATCAGTTCGATGAGGCTGAATGCGCGGGCGCGCTGGGGCGGTCGGCGGCGAGTCTGCGATAAGAGAAACCGGGGTTGCCGCACGGCGGGGCTCCGCGGGGGCGGCGCGGGCGCGCGGCCTCCTACGGGTTATCGACCGGTGGCGCGGGCGACCTGAACGCGTTCGCCGGCGTTGGGTGGCGCCGGCGGGGGCTTAACGGAACGGGACGTCGAGGGTGAAGCTGATGACCTGCTGCTTGTCTTCGTCTTCGGCGGCGAGGGGGAAGGCGAAGTCGAGGGCCAGGGGCGCCTGGAAGATGGGCAGGACGACGCGGAAGCCGAAGCCGACGGTGACGCGCCAGTTCTCGAAGCCCGGGTCGCTGGTGATGGTGCCCTGGTCGGTGAACAGCACGCCGCGGAGGGTTTCTTCGTAGAGCGGGTATTCGTACTGGAGGCTGGCGAGGAGCATCCAGTCGTCGCCGACGGCCTCTTCGCTCTCGCTGCCGTCGTCGGCCTGGACGCCGCGTGGGCCGACGCCGCGGTCGTCGAAGCCGCGGAAGGAGCGCCCGCCGCGGAAGAAGCGTTCGAAGAACGGGCTTTCGCCGTCTTGGGGGATGTAGCCGAGCTCGGTCTTGAATCGGAGGGTGTCTTTGCGTCCGAGGAAGTCTTCGTCGAGTGTCCAGTACTTGGTGTAGCCGGCGGTGATTCGGGTGAAGTCGAAGTCGCCGCCGAGCAGGCCGACCTGTTCGACGCCGAGGTTGAGGTCGCTGCCGCGGCTGGGCTGGCGGAGGCTGTCGATGGTGTTGCGTGAGAGTCCGAAGGTGAGGGAGGTGAGCTCGCTTTCGCCTTCGAGCGCGAAGACCTCGGTGGGGGCGTCGGGCTCGATGGCGCCGATATCGATGTTCTCGAACCGGGCGCGGGCGAAGCCGGACCAGACGTCGCCGAAGTTGCGGCCGACCGAGACGTCGCCGATGAGGCGGGTTTCGTCGAAGTCGAGCCGTTCGCGTTCGAAGAAGGTGCCGCGGAGGTCGAAGAAGTAGTCGGTCTCGAAGATGGCGGGCTCGCGCCAGCGGACCGAGTAGCGGGACGAGTCGACGCCGGGCTGGAGTGTGAGGTCGAAGCGTTGTCCGGCGCCGCGGAACGAGCGGTTGGCGACGAACTCGCCGAAGCTCTCGGGGGGGTCGAGCAGGTCGAAGTTGTTCTGCTGGACCTGGATGTTTCCGAGCAGGCCGACGTCGGAGCTGACGCCGACGCCGAACTGGATGCGGCCGGTGCGGGACTCTTCGACCTCGACCAGGATGTCGCGGATCTCGTCGTCGGGTTCGCCCAAGAGGGTGACGGTGCCGCGGTTGAACAGGCGCGAGTTGGCGAGGCGTCGGCGGGTGTCTTGCAGGCCGGTGTAGTCGATGGGCCTGCCGGGGTCGAGGCCGCGGAGTTCGCGGAGCACGACCTTGCGTTGGGTGAGGTTGTTGCCGCGGACGAAGATGCGGCCGACGCGTTGGGGCTTGCCCTCGGTGATGCGGAAGGTGACGTTGACGACGGGCTCGCCGCCGTCGTAGGAGACTTGTTCGTCGACGCCGACGCCGGGCTGACCCGGGCGGCCCGAGTCGACGTAGCCGAGCCGGCCGTACATGGCTCGGATGTTTTGGGCGGACTGGCGCACGGCCGAGGCGCGGTAGACGGCGCCGGGCGACAGGGCCATGGCCAGGCGGATCTGGGCTTCGGGGAAGACGGTGGCGCCCTGGAAGCGCACGGCGCCCAGGCGGTAGACCTGGCCCTCGAAGACCTGGAAGGTGACCACGGCGCGGGTCTGGTCGTCGGAGAGCTGGATGTCGCGGCCGACTTGGGCGTCGCGGAAGCCGCGCTCGCGGTACTCGTTGCGGATGGCCAGGGCGTCGCGGTCGAGCTGGTCTTGGTCGAGGGTGCCGGGGTCGATGATCCCGAAGGGCCAGGTGCGGGGCGAGCTGCGCACCTGGGCGCTCAGCTGGGCGTCGGGCAGCAGCCGGTTGCCCTCGAAGCGGATGGCGGCGATGGCGGCGCGCGGGCCCTCGACGACCCGGTAGAGCAAGACGCGCTGCTCGCGGAGCAGCTTCTCGTCGTAAGACACGTCGACGACGAAGTAGCCCTCGGCCTCGTAGGCCCGGCGGATGTCGCGGGCGCCGCGGTCGATGAGGAACTGGTCGAGCGGGTCGCCGGCTCGGAGCAGCGCGGCGGCGAGGAGGTCTTCGTCGGGCACGTCTTTGTTGCCGGCGACCAGCACGTCGGCGAGGGAGGGCTGCTCGTCAACTTGGAAGGTGACGACGACCCGGCCGTCGGCGCGGCGTTGGGCGTCGGCGGTGATGGCGTCGAAGCGGCCGAGCAGTTCGAGCCGTCGGAGGTCTTCGCGCATGACGCGGTCGCGGAAGGGCCGGCCGGCCTGGGAGCGGAGTTGCCGGCGGACCAGCCCCTCGGGGGTTTCGCTGAGGCCGAGGACGCGCACCTCGCCGATGGGCGCGCCGTCGAGGGCCATGGCGTCGGCGGGCTGGTGGGCGGGGGCGTCGGGCTGCGGGGGTTGGGCGGCCGCCGGAGAGGAGGCCGCGGAGAGTAGGGCCAGCGCGGCGGCGAGCAGCGGCGACCCGGCGCCGGTCAAGCGGCCCCCGGGGGAGGCGCCGGCGTGGTCGTGGGGGCGTCGCCGGTCTGGGGGGTCGGTTGCGCGGGCCAAGGGGGGGAGTTTAATGGTCTACCGGCCCGGGCAGGGGCGACGGGGGCGGGATAGGGCGAGAAGCCGGCCGAGAGCGGGTGGGAGCCTTGTCGGGGCAGGGGCCCCCTCTATACTCGGGTGCCCGGGAACGGTAGAGAGGGCGAGGGAGGCCCGCCGACGTGGCGGGAGCCTGGTTTTCAGCCGATCCCAGAGGTGTGAGGTTCGGGCGGCCCCGGTTCGGGGCCAAGGCCGGGGCCTCGGCGCGTGGACCGGGAGCCGCGTGTGTGGATATCCGCCTGACCGCCCTGCCGGAACCCGACATGAGCTCCGCGATGACCGAAGCGCACGCCGCCCCCGCCGCCCCCCGGCCGTCCGACGCCCTTTCGGCCGAGCGCAAGCTCGAGCTGCTGGCGGACATGATGAACATCCGCCGGTTCGAAGAGCGGACGATGCAGAGCTACATGCAGCAGAAGATCGGCGGGTTCTGCCACATCTACATCGGTCAGGAGGCGGTGGCCGTCGGGTCGATCGCGGCCCTGCGGGACGACGACCCGATCGTCGGCGCCTATCGCGACCACGGCATGGCGTTGGCCCGGGGGATGGACCCCAACGCCGCGATGGCCGAGATGTTCGGCAAGGTCACCGGCTGCGCCAAGGGCAAGGGCGGGTCGATGCACTTCTTCGACAAGCCCAACCACATGTACGGCGGGCACGCGATCGTCGGCGGGCAGTGCCCGCTGGGCGTGGGGCTGGCCTTCGCGATCCAGTACGAAGAGAAAGAGGGCGTCGCGCTGTGCTACCTGGGCGACGGGGCGCTCAACCAGGGCGCCTTCCACGAGGCGATGAACCTGGCGAGCATCTACAACCTGCCGGTGCTGTTCGTGCTCGAGAACAACGGCTACTCGATGGGCACCGACATCTCCCGCGGCACGTCGATGGCGCGCGACCTCGAGACCAAGGCGATCGGCTACGGCATGCGGTACGCCGAGTGC
>JBCCXV010000261.1:0-4059 GCA_039191195.1 Planctomycetota bacterium | reverse complement strand
GCGATGAGGTTCTTCACGTTGTCGTCGTCGAGGGATTGGATGGCGGCGGCGGTGGTGCCGCCGGGGCTGGTGACGCGTTGGCGGAGGTCGGCGGGGTCTTCGCCGGACTGGGCGAGGAGGGTGGCGGCGCCGAGGAGGGTTTGCGAGGCGAGCAGGCGGGCGTGGTCGGGCAGGCCGAGTTCGGCGGCGGCTTGTTCGATGGCTTCGGCCAGGTAGAAGGCGTAGGCGGGGCCGGAGCCGGAGACGGCGGTGACGGCGTCGAGGTCTTTTTCTTCGACGCGGATGGCTTTGCCGCCGGCTTGGAAGAGGCGGAGGGCCAGGTCGTCGTCGCCGGGCTGGGCGTGGGGCCCGAGGGCGATGGCGGACATGCCTTGGCCGGCCATGACGGGGGTGTTGGGCATGACGCGGACCAGGCGGAAGGGCCTGCCGACGAGGGCTTGCATCTTGTCGCAGGTGAGGCCGGCCATGATGGAGATGACCACGTGGTCGTCGGTGAGGTGTTCGGCGAGTTCGGGGGCGACGTGGGGGAAGACCTGGGGCTTGACGGAGAGGACCACCGCCCCGCCGCCCCGGATGGCCTGGGCGTTGTCGGCGGTGGCGTGGCAGCCCATGTCGGTGAAGACGGCGCGGCGGTCTTCGGAGCGGTCGGAGGCGGTGACTTGGTCGGCGGCGACGACGCCGGCGGCGATAGCGCTGCGGGCGATGGCTTCGGCCATGTTGCCGGCGCCGAGGAAGGAGAGGGAGTCGGTCACGGCGTAGAGGTTCCGGGGGCGAGGGCGTCTTGGCGTGTCTGCTTGGCGGCTTCGAGGAGCCTGAGACGGGCGGCGTGGTCGTCTTGTTCGACGGCGGCGATCCAGGCGTCGACGCGGTCGCGATAGGCGCGCAGCGCTTGGGCGATGGCGGGACGGTTGGCGTCGATGATGTCGGCGCGCATGGGCGGGTTGCTGGAGGCGAGGCGGGTCGTATCGCGGAAGCCGGTGGAGGCGAGTTCCCACCCGCCGAGGTGCTGGGCGGCTTCGACGAGCATGACCGAGGCGAGGTGCGGGAGGTGGGAGACGGCGGCCACGGCGCGGTCGTGGTCCTCGGGGCTCATCTCGAGCACGGCGGCGAAGCCGAGGGCCTGCCAGAAGGCGTGTGCGGCGGCGAGGGCGTCGGGGCTGGTGTCGGGCGCGGGGGTGAGGACGCAGGGCCTGCCGAGGAAGAGGTCGGCGGTGGCGTGTTCGGGGCCGGACTTCTCGGAGCCGGCCATGGGGTGGGCGCCGACGAAGGGCTGGCGGCCGGCGAGGATGCGCTGGGCCATGTCGACGACGTTGGCTTTGGTGGAGCCGACGTCGGTGACGAGGGCCGTGGGCGGGGCGAACTTGGCGACGGCGGTGAGGGCGGCCTCGAAGGCCGAAAGCGGGGTCGCGACGACGACGAGGTCGGCGCCGTCGAGGATGGCGTCGTCGCGGGAGGCTTCGTCGACGACGCCGAGTTGGAGGGCTTTGTCGAGGGTGGCCTGAGACCGGCCGAGGCCGGCGATGCGGTCGACCAGGGCGTGCTTGCGTGCGGCGAGGGCGACGCTGGCGCCGAGGAGGCCGGCGCCGATGACCACCAGACGCTTGAAGCGTGGGGCGCCCCCGGAATGGCCCGCGGAATGGATCGCGGCGGCTTCCGGTGGGTTGGTGAGATGAGGGTCGTGGTCATCGGCCATGTTCGGATACGATACGAGGCTTGAGCCGTCCCCCGGAAGCCCCCCGGAAGCCCCCCGGAAGTATCCGCATGAGCCTTGCCGCTGAGAGCCCGTACGCGGGCCCGTATGAGTTGGAGTTTGAGCGTCCGCTGACGGCGCTGGAGCGTCAGATCACGGATCTGGAGGCTCAGGCGGATCCGAACCGCTCGGCGGTGGGGCTGGACCCGAACATCGATTTCGCGGCGGACCTGCGCAAGCTCCGACAGTCGCACACGGCGATGCTGAAGAAGATCTACCAGGGCATCTCGCCTTGGAACACGGTGCGGGTGGCGCGGCACCCGGCGCGGCCGCAGCCGACGGACTACGTGCGGCACTTCGTTCACGACTTCACCGAGCTGCACGGCGACCGTGCGTATGGCGACGACCCGGCGCTCAAGTGCGGGTTCGGTCGGATCGGCCCGCACCGGGTGATGGTGGTGGCGTCGCACAAGGGCAAGGACACGGCCGACAAGATCGCGTGCCACTTTGGCTGCGCGCACCCGGAGGGGTATCGCAAGGCGCTGCGTTGTATGAAGCTGGCGGAGAAGTTCGGCCTGCCGATCGTGACGCTGGTGGACACGCCGGGGGCTTATCCGGGGGTGGGCGCGGAGGAGCGTGGCCAGAGCGAGGCGATCGCGGTGAACCTGATGGAGATGGCGCGGCTGCGCACGCCGATCGTTTCGGTGATCGTGGGCGAAGGCGGCAGCGGGGGCGCCCTGGGTATCGGGGTGTCGGACAAGCTGGCGATGATGCAGTACGCGTGGTTCAGCGTGATCAGCCCGGAGGGTTGCGCGGCGATCCTGTGGAAGACGGCGAACCCCGAGACGAACGCCGAGGCGGCGACGGCGCTGAAGCTGACGGCGGCGGACAACAGCAAGCTGGGCGTGATCGACGACGTGATCGACGAGCCTTTGGGCGCGGCGCACCGTCGTCCGGCGGCGGCTGCGGACCGGTTGGAGGCGTACCTGGTGAAGGCGGTGCGCGATCTCAAGCGGTTCAAGGTCGACAACCTGGTGGCGCGTCGGTACGAACGGCTGCGCGACCTTGGCGCGGTGCGCGACGGGGCGAAGCTGCCTTCGTAATGGCGAGGCGTTTGGCCGGCCCCCCCTTCTCGATCGGGTGCACGTATGGCGTTGATTCAGGCGCAGTTCCGGAGCGAGGTGCTGGCGTGTTCGCTGCCGTTGTGGGCGTTTGTGCCGGACCAGCCGGCGACGCCGATGCCGGTGCTTTATCTGCTGCACGGGTATACGGATGACGCGTCGGGCTGGACGCGGTACACGAGCGTCTGCCGGTATGCGCGAGACCGCGGGCTGGCGCTAGTGATGCCCGAGGCGCAGAACGGTTGGTACACGACGGCGAGCAACGGCCCGGACTGCGCGAAGTACATCCTGGAGGATGTCGTGGGGTTTGCGGAGCGGGTGCTGCCGGTGCGGAGCGATCGGGCGGGGCGCGCGATTGGTGGTTTGTCGATGGGCGGGTACGGGGCGCTGCGTTTGGGGCTGGCCCGGCCGGACATGTTCTCGAGCATCCACAGCCATTCGGGGGCGCTGCTGATCGGCTCGCACCCGACGACGCCGCAAGAGCACGACCCCGACGCGGGGCTTCGCTTTCGCGTCTTTGGGGACGACCCGACGGGGACGGATCACGACCTGAAGGTTTGGGCCAAGCGGTTGGCGGGCCTGCCGGAGGGCGATCGGCCGGCGATCCGGCTGGACTGCGGGCGGGACGACTTCTTGTTCGAGCACACGCAGGGGTACAGCGCGTTGCTGAAGGATCTTGGGATCGCGCACGAGAACCACGTGGAAGACGGCGACCACGAGTGGGGGTACTGGGACCGGCACGTTCAGCCGGCGCTGGACTTCCATGTGCGGCATTTGGACATGCCTGCGGCGGCGGACGGTTAAGCCTGAGCAGGGATGGCTTCGAATCGGTCGCCGGGGCGGATGGGCCGGCCGGTGATGAATTGGGCGATGGGCATGGGGCCAGAGCCGGGGGCCTGGACTTCGAGCAGCTTCACGGATCCGGTGGCGCAGGCGACGCGTACTTCGTCGGGACCGGAGGCGTGGGGTTGGAGCACCTCGCCGGGCTGGGCGCCCGCGGTGCGGGCGTCGGGCAGGGCTTCGACGCGTTTGAGGACCAGCTCTCGACGTTCTCCTGAAGTCGAGAACCAGGCGACCCGGCAGCCGGGCCAGGGGGTGAGGCCGTGGGCGAGTGCGCGGACGCGGTCGGCGGGCTGGTCGAAAGAGACCGTGCCGTCGGCTTTCTTGAGCTTGGGCGCCTTGGTGGCGCGGGATTCGTCTTGCGTTTGCGGGGAAAGCGAGCCTTGTTCGAGCTGGTCGAGCACGCCG
>JBCCXV010000260.1:0-4068 GCA_039191195.1 Planctomycetota bacterium | reverse complement strand
GGGGGGTACTTCCGGGGGGTACTTCCGGGGGCGTACGTCCGGGGCCGGTTCCGGGGGCGTTAGTCGAGGCCTTGCTCGGCCAGCCACCGCTCGGCGTCGATCGCCGCCTTGCACCCCATGCCCGCCGCGGTCACCGCCTGCCGATAGGTGTGGTCGGCCACGTCGCCCGCCGCGAACACGCCCTCCACGCTTGTGAACGTGCGCCCCGGGTTGGTCAGCGTGAGATAGCCCGTCTCGTCGGTGTCGAGCTGGCCGTTGAGGAACCCGGTGATCGGCTCGTGACCGATCGCCATGAACAACCCGCCCACCGCCATCTCCGAGTGGCGATTCGGGCTGTCCTCGGGTTCTCGGTTGTGCAAGAGCTTCACGCCGGTGATTTTCTCGTCGCCGAGGACGTCCAAGACCTCGGTGTTCCACTCGATCTGGATCTTCTCATTGCGCTGCGCCCGGTCGCACATGATCTGGCTGGCCCGCAGCTTGTCACGCCGCACGAACATGTGCACCTTCGACGCGAACTTCGACAAGTACACCGCCTCTTCGACGGCCGTGTCCCCGCCGCCCACCACGCCCAACGGCTGGTCGCGGAACATCGGCAGCGCCCCGTCGCACACCGCGCAGGCCGACACGCCCCCGCCCGATTGCGCCAAACGGTGCTCGTTGTCCAGCCCCAGCCACTTGGCCTTGGCGCCGGTCGCGATGATCACCGAGTGCGCCAGCGTCTCGTACCCGCCATCGCCCTTGATGTGGAACGGCCGCTTCGACAGGTCCACCTCCGCCGCGTTCTGGAACGGCTGATACAGCGTCTCATTAGGCAGCTCGTCCATGCACTGCGGCCCGCCGTCCACCACCACGCGCGTATCAAACCGCATCGCCTGGTGATAGAACATGTGCATCATTTCCGGGCCCGTCACGCCCTTCGAATACCCCGGGTAGTTCTCGACGTCCGTGGTCAGCATCAGCTGCCCGCCGGGCAGCAGGTCCTTGCCCGCCGCACGCCCGGGGAACACCAGCGGAGACAGGCTTGCGCGGGCGGCGTAGATCGCGGCGGTCCAGCCGGCCGGGCCGGAGCCAATGATCACCACGTTTTCGGTTGGCGGGGCGGTGTCGCTCATGGGCGGGATGGTACGGCGACCGTGCGGGCCGGGTATCCCGCGCAACTGTGACCAAATCGTGAATGTTCCCCGCCATTTGTGAGTGCGGTGTTGGCAATTGGTTAGAAGCCCACCGGCGGCCTTGACGGATCGCGTCCAGCCACCACACTTCACCCAGAGGGCCTGTTTGAGGCCTCGGAGATCAGCCTCCGAGGGCCGATTCGAAGCGAGGAGAGGCTGTAGGCATGCAACATAACCACACCGCGGCGCGGGCCGCCGCCAGGTTGGGCGCGGCCGGGCTGCTGGCCGCCGCCTCGACCGCCCAGGCCGGGTTCACCGACGTCACCACCCAGGCCGGGCTCGCCTCCCTCCAGTGGGACCAGTCCGGCGGCTTCGAGTGGGCCGAACCCAACTTCATGTCCGGCGGGGCCGCCGCCGCCGACGTCAACGGCGACGGCTGGACCGACCTCTACGTCACCCGGCTCGACGCCCCCGACTCGCTCTACCTCAACAACCAGGCCGGCGGCTTCACCGACGTCACCGCCGCCTGGGGCCTCAGCACACCCGTCGACAGCAACGGCGCCGCCTTCGCCGATGTCGACAACGACGGCGACCTCGACCTCTACGTCACCACCGTCCGCGACGACACCAAGCGCTACCACCTCTACATCCACAACGGCGCGAGCGGCTACACCGAAGAGGCCGTCGCACGCGGCGCCGACATCACCACCAACAAGACCCACGCCGGCTACGGCGTCGCCTTCGGCGACTACGACAAAGACGGCTACCTCGACCTCATGACCACCGAGTGGGGCAACACCACCCCCGCCAACGTGCCCAACTTCGTCTCGCATTCCCGCCTGCTCAAGAACGACGGCGCCGCCAACCCCGGCCACTTCTCCGACGTCACCGCCAGCTCCGGTATCGCGCCCACCGGCGACGACTCCATCCGCTACGGCTTCGCGCCCCGATGGACCGACCTCGACGGCGACGGCCACCTCGACCTCGCCGTCGCCTCCGACTTCGGCAACAGCCAGCTCTTCTGGAACAACGGCGACGGCACCTTCACCGACGGCACCGCCGCCGCCGGCGTCGGGACCGACGAGAACGGCATGGGCTCGACCATCGCCGACTTCAACAACGACGGAAAGCTCGACTGGTTCGTCACCTCCATCTACGACCCCGGCAAGGCCGACCGCGAAGGCGACGAAAGCGGCGGCTGGGGCATCACCGGAAACCGCCTCTACACCAACCAGGGCGGCCGCGTCTTCGACGACACCACCGACGCCGCCGGCGTCCGCAACGGCGATTGGGGCTGGGGAACCGTCGCCCTCGACTACGACAACGACGGCGACCTCGACCTGTCGATGACCAACGGCGTGGTCTTCCCCGAGTTCGACCCCGACGACTTCTTCAACGCCAACCCCATGCGCTTCTGGGAAAACCAGGGCGACGGCACCTTTGTCGATGTCTCCGACGCCGTCGGCGTCAACGACATCGGCTCGGGCAAGGGCATGCTCACCCTCGACTACGACAACGACGGCGACCTCGACATGCTGGTCATCAACAACGCCGGCCTGCCGATCCTCTACCGCAACGACGCCGCCAACACCAACGGCTACCTCAAGGTCGACCTCGAAGGATCGGCCTCCAACAAAGACGGCGTCGGCGCGCTCATCACCGTGATCCCCGACCTCACCGCGCCCGAGGAGATGATGATCCGCGAGGTCTTCGCCGGCAACGACTTCCTCGGCCAGAGCGAGATCACCGCCCACTTCGGCCTGGGCGCATGGGCGTCGCTCGACCTCGTCCGCGTCCAGTGGCCCAGCGGCGCCGTGACCGAACTCGCCGGGGTGTCGGCCAACCAAACCCTCGTCATCGCCGAGGTGCCCGAGCCCGCGTCCGCGGCCCTGCTCGCGGCCGGCGTCGGCCTCGCGCTCGGGCGTCGCCGTCGGGCCTGACCACGCCCACCACGCCCTCAGAACGTATAGCCCAGGCTGACGTTGAAGTTGCCGAAGTCGTCGTTGTCGCGCTGACCCTCGAACTCGTCGGTCTGCGTCACGTGAGACCACGTCAGCTCGCTGTAGAAAGCGCCCTTCTCGTACCGCACAGCAACGCCGGCCTCGAGTTCCCCCACGAAGCGTTCGGGCGGCACGGTCACGTCGTTGTTGCGATAGAGGCTGCCCCCCAGGAACAGGTTGTGGCCGACGGCCCGGACCGACGCGCCGCCAAACACATACGCCGACCACCGCCCCGCGTCGGAGTACGTCCAGCGCAGCCCCGTCGCCGCAGGCACCCGGAACACCCCGCCCGGCCCGAAATCGTCGGGCAGACCGACGCCGATGCGACCGAGCACGCCAAGCTCCCCGTCGACAAACGCCGTACCCACACGGCCCTGAAGCCGCGGGATCGCCTGCCATTCGAGCCGCCCGAGCGGCGTGTCCAGCGGCCCGGGGTCCAGCCGCCACGCCTTGCGTACGACGGCTTGGATCACCGGCTCGGTGTGGATCTGGTTGTCCCAGCCGTTGGGCTCGTCGCCCGAGAACGTGTCGTGCACGGTGCGCTGCGTCGGCTCGGCCAGGGCTTCCGCACCCGCAACACCCAGCTGAAGCTCGAAGTGGTCGAACGTCGGCACACCGTCGGGGGCGCCGGCGCCCGGCGGACCGCCCAGGTTGTCCCGCTGCCAGTACACGCCGCCGTACAAGTAGCCGGCGTGCGGCCGATCGTCCGTCACCGGTGTCGAGATCTCCAGATTCTCCGGCGTGTAGATCTGCTGGCCCGCGATAAACCCGCCGGCGGTGCGCAACTCAGACTCGCCGTAGAACCCGAAGTCAGGCGTCCACTTCGCCAGCGACTCGGCCCACTCCGGCTGATAGGCCCACTCGAATTGCGTGCCGTTGGTGTAGTGCCGGTCGTTGCTGCCGAAAGGATTGAAGAACGACCCGTCGTTGTTCCACACCAGCCGGAATCGGAACGG
>JBCCXV010000259.1:0-4077 GCA_039191195.1 Planctomycetota bacterium | reverse complement strand
TCGACCCAAGGACGCTCGTCGCCCTCACGCGCCAACTGCTCGGTCAGCGCGTACAGCGCGTTCAACGCCGGGAAGCGTAGCGCGTGCTCCATCAGCGGCCTCCCCGCCTTCCACGCGGCCGCGCGCAGGGGCGTCCTGGGACGGACCTCCAACCGGAACGGGGCTTCGATGGCAGGGGGCATGGCGCAGCAGGCTCCAGACCCCCGAGTCTATCTCACCCGGGCCGTTTCCCGCCGAAAACCAACGGCGTTCCCGCTGGCTTCTCAGGGCCTTCCGGGCGCCTTCCGGGGACCATCCGGGCGCCTTCCGGGGAGGTGTTCCGCGGGCTGTTCGAGGCGGTGAACTCGCGTTCCGGGATGGTCGATAACCCCTAGACCGGGGAGCCCTGATCCGCCGGACGCCCCGCGCGCCCGGCCG
The DNA here is from genome assembly GCA_039191195.1 of Planctomycetota bacterium. GTDB lineage: Bacteria > Planctomycetota > Phycisphaerae > Phycisphaerales > Phycisphaeraceae > JBCCBV01. The sequence continues at coordinate 3,660 of JBCCXV010000259.1, read as the reverse complement.
CGGCCTGCACGCCACCACCGGCCCGGACCCTCGACATGAGCGGCTTCCAGAACCGCCTCAACAAGCACTTGCAGCAGATGCGCGAGGCCAGCACCTCGCGCATGGACCAGGTCTTGCGCGAGCAGGTCGACCCCGCTTTCGACGAATCCGTCTACACGCTCGACACGCTCCGCATCGAGGCCCAGGCCGACTCGGTCGAGGGCCCGGCCCAGGCCGAGCGCCGCTGCTTCTGGTTCCGCCTGCGGGGCCACGCCGCCCAGGTCGAGTTCTACGCGCCCCGCCCGGGCAAGGTCGCCGCCGCCCTCACCATGCACCTGCACGGCGAGTTGCCCGACCGGTCCGTTCTCGAAGACCGCCTGATCGACCACGTCAACCGCCGCTGGGCCCTGGGCGTGCTCCAGGTCGCCGTCGAGGCCCTGCGCGCCAACGTCGCCCGGGTCGAGGGGCCCTCGGCGAACCCCGATCAGGCCGCCTGAGCCTCAGGGCACGGCCGGTCACACAGTCACACGTTCAGCATGCCGAAGCGCGCCGATGCAACGGCCGCTCACCGTCGCGCCGTCACGACGACGCGTGGGCGCCGGGCTTCGGATCGATGCCGGCCTTCTTCAGCAGGTTCGCCACCGTGTCGCTGGGCTGGGCGCCCTTGGACAACCAGTGCTTGATCCGGTCTTCCGCAAGCCGGACCTGCTGGTCGGCGTTCTTGTTGACCGGGTCGTACAGGCCGAGTTCTTCGATGGCCCGCCCGTCTCGCGGGGCGCGGATGTCCATCGCACAGATGCGATAGAACGGGCGGTGGCGACGGCCAAAACGCTTCAGACGCAAACGAACCATGAGCGGGTCTCCGGGGGGCCCCAACTTCTACGGGGGCGTGACCGTGGGACGGTGTGCCGAGGCGGACGTCCGCCAGGGCGAGCCGCACAGCGTAGCAAGCCCCGGCCGTCCATCCAAGCCCCGGACGAAGACTCCGCTCTACCCGCCCAGCTCCACCCCCGGTCCCGGGCTGACCCAGTGGCCCGGGTCGTCGGGCACCTCGACTAGGTCCGGGCGGTCCAGCAGGCTCGACCGGCCGACATACCGCACGCCCGGCTGCCGCTCGGCGTCGAGCTCGGCCTGCTCGGCCGCGATCCGTTTCTGGGCCCGCACCGCGCCGCCGGCGTGCTCTTCCTTGTCCAGCACGATGGGCGAGGGCACATCCCCCAGCAGCAAGATCCGGTCCCGCTTCCGCGTCGGGTCGGGCGACGGCGCCGCCGACAGCAGCGCCTGGGTGTACGGGTGCATCGGCCGGTCGTACAGCTGATCCCGGGTCGCCAGCTCCACAATCCGCCCCAGGTACATCACGGCGATCCGGTCGCAAAAGTGCTCGACCACCGCCAGGTTGTGCGCGATGAACAGGTAGCTGAGCCCGAACTCGTCCTTCAGGTCGGCAAGCAGGTTCAGCACCTGGCTCTGGACCGACACGTCCAGCGCGCTCACCGGCTCGTCGAGCACCACAAACTCGGGGCCGAGCGAAAGGGCCCGGGCGATCCCGATCCGCTGGCGTTGGCCGCCGGAAAACTCGTGCGGGTACCGCTCGGCGTGTTCGGGCTGCAGGCCGACCTTCGTGAGCAGCGTCTCGACCCGATCGCGCAGCTCGGCGCCGGCGCAGACCTTGTGGACCTCCAGCGGCTCGCCGACGATCCGGCCGACCGTCATCCGCGGGTTCAGGCTCCCCATCGGGTCCTGAAACACCACCTGCATCCGCCTCCGCAGCCGACGCAGCACGCCCGAAGAAGCCGCCAGCACGTCCTGCCCGTCAAAGAACACCTCGCCCGCCGTCGACGGCGTCAGCCGCAGCAGCGTCCGCCCAACCGTGCTCTTGCCGCAGCCCGACTCGCCCACCAGCCCCAGCGTCTCGCCCTTCTCGATGTGGAACGACACGTCGTCGACCGCCCGCACCTCGCCCACACGTCGGCGGAGCAGCCCGCGACGAACCGGGAACGACGTCTTGAGCTGTCGCACTTCGAGCAGGGGAGTCCCGGCGGCGTCGCCGTTGACCGGTTCAGGCATGGCGGGAGTGTAAAGACCTGCCCCGCCCGCCGTAGGCCTCGGCCTAGCATCCGGCCGTGAGCGACCCACCCGAAATCCCCAACACCCCGCCGCCTCCGCTGTCGGCCGATGGCGAGCTCCTTCCGGTTCGTGACGACGACACCCCCGCCCAGCGCGCCCCGGGCGAGGTCGTCTACCGCGGCGTGCGCTTCGACGTCCGCCGGGCCGTCTTCCCCCCGCCCCCGGAAGCGCCCCAGGCCCCATCACACGTCCGCGATACGGCTGTGCCCCGCGACGCCGTGGTCATCCTCCCGCTGCTCGAAGACGACACCGTCGTGCTCATCCGCAACCGCCGCCTGGCGATCACCCGCACCCTCTGGGAGATCCCCGCCGGCACGATGGAAGACGGCGAAGACCCGCTCCAAACCGCCCACCGCGAGCTCGTCGAAGAAACCGGTTATCGGGCGCAGCACATGAAGCCCGTCGGCCGGTTCTTCCCCACGCCGGGCTTCTGCACCGAACGCCTGCACGCCTTCGTCGCCACCGGCCTGACCCCCGCCCGGCAGAGCCTCGACGAGCACGAACGCATCACCGTCCACCCCACCCCCTGGGAACAAGCCCTCCAGATGGCCCGCGACGGCGTCATCGAAGACGCCAAAACCCTCGCCACGCTTCTGCACCACGCCCAGTTCGGCCGATGACCCCGTCATGAGCTTCGACTCACGCGACTACGCAAGGCCCGGCGACGCCCGAGACTCCGGCCGCTTCGGCGGCGGCTTCTCCGGCGGCGGCGGCTTCGGCGGCCGGCTGAATCAGCACTCGGTCACCACCTGGATCCTCATCACCCTGCTGGGTTTCCTCGTACTCGGCGCCATCTTCTCCGGCTCCACCCGCGCCAGCTTCCTCGACCTCAAGCGATGGGGACAGTTCGACCTCCGGGCCGCAACTGACGGCTGGCAAGTCTGGCGCTTCGCTACGTACCAGCTGTTCCACGACGGCTTCTTCCACCTGCTGTTCAATTGCATCGGGATCTACTTCTTCGGCCCGCTGCTCGAATCCTGGTGGGGGCGTTGGCGGTTCTTGGCCTTCTACCTGCTCTGCGGGGTCTGCGGCTCGCTCGGCTACGTCCTGCTGGGCTCGATCCCGGGCCTGCTGCCCGGCGGAAACTTGAGACCGATGGTCGGCGCCTCGGGCGCGGTCTTCGGCATCCTCGCCGGTGCCGCGACGCTCTTCCCCCACCAGCGCGTCCAACTGCTGTTCCCGCCCATCCCCATGAGCATGCGGACCATGGCCCTGATCTTCCTGGGCATCGCGGCGCTCGGCGTGCTCGCCGGTTCGGGCAACGCCGGCGGCGACGCCGCCCACCTCGGCGGGGCCCTGCTCGGCTTCGTCCTCGTCAAGAAGCCCGGACTGCTCGCCTGGGTGCCCGGCGCCACGTCCAGCCCCGGCTCCTTCGGCGAAGCCGGCGGCTTCGTCGTCAAAGACGCCTCGCCCCTCAAACGCGTCAAGCAGAAGGTCGCCGACGCCCGCAAGCAGCGCGAGGCCGACACCGACGCCAAGCTCGACGCCGAGGTCGACCGCCTGCTCGCCAAGGTCCGACGCGACGGCATGCACAGCCTCTCCGCCAAAGAACGC
>JBCCXV010000258.1:0-4078 GCA_039191195.1 Planctomycetota bacterium | reverse complement strand
GGGGGCGGCCGCGGCGGGGGGCGGGGGCGGCGGTGGCGGCGTCGGTGGCAGGGGCGGGGGTTCGGGCGCGGCCGGGGCGGGCGGGAGCGGCGGCGGGGTCCGGGTCTTGGTCTGGGTCTTGGGTTGCGTCTTGGCCGTGGCGGGCACGGTTGGCGGTGGCGGCGGGGCTTGCGGTGGCGCCGCGGTCGGGGGAGGTATGGGTGGGGCCAAGCTTTTGGGCTTGGCGGCCGCGTCGGCCTTGGGAGAAGGGGCGGGTTTCGGCGCCGGCTTTATCTGGGCCTCGGGCTTGGCTTGGGGCTTGGGTTGGGGATTGGGGTCGCCCTTGGCCGTGCTCGCGCGCGACGGCTTGGCCTTCTTCTTGGACGGGTTCGAGCCGGCTTTGGCGGGCTTGCGTGGCATCCTGCAGGCAGTCTAAGGCGGCGCGGGGCGGGGGCGGGTGAAAACGTCGCGACGAGGCTACCGTCAAACGCCATGAAGGACGATGGGACGACGGCGTGGATCGAGGACGTGCGGGCGGACCGCGTGGGGGCGGTGGCCGCGGCGCTGGAGGCGGGCCCGCGGCGGGTCAACACGTTTGTGAGCGAGTCTTGTTCGCACGGGGAGGAGATGTGGCTGCCGTTGCATCACGCGGCGGAGGCGGGGGCGTTGGGGGCGATGGGTTTGCTGCTGGACGGGGGCGGCTCGCCGGACTGCCGGAGCCGGTTCGCGACGCCGTGGCACGCCCGGGCGACGCCGTTGCACCTGGCGTGCGCGGCGGGCCGGGCGGCGGCCGTGGGGTTGCTGCTGGCGCGGGGGGCGTCGGTCGAGGTGCGCGACGCGTTGGGGCGGAGTCCGCTTCACTTGGCGGCGGGCGCGGGGTGCGCCGAGGCGGTGGACGTTCTGGTGTCCGCTGGAGCGATGCTGGACGTGGTCGACGGGACCGGGCGTACGGCGTTGCACGCGGCGATCGCGGGGGCGGGCAGCGGGGGTGACGCCGGTGCGGGTTGTGTCGCCGGTGCGATGCGGTTGATCGAGGCGGGCGCCGATGTCGATGCGCGGTGCCCGCAGGAGCCGGAGGGGTTCACGCCGATGCACCGTTGCGTGAGCGTGGGCGAGGCGATGCTTGCGGTCGTCGAAGCGGTGCTATCGAAGGGGGCGGACACGGGCTTGCGTGACCCGCGTGATGGGCGGACGGCGGCTGAGCTCGCCGAGGCGTTGGGGCGGGAGGGGTACGTGCGGTTGTTGGGTTCGGCTTAGTCGCCCAGGGGTTGGCGGATGGGGACGTACTCGGGGTAGGCGCGGCGGATGAGTCCGTCCGAGAGACCGACTTGAAGGCTGGCTTTGGCCCAGGGCTCGACCAGGGCGGGGGCGAGGGTGTCGGCGTGTTCGCTGAGCCCGCCGGCGGCCAGGTCTCTTCCGAGCGTCCTGAGGCTCCGGTTGACACTCAACGGCGCGTAATCGGGGTCGCTCACTTTCTGTGCGAGCATGCCCAGGGCGAGATTCGCGGCGGCTTTCGCGCGGCCGGTTTGCCCTCGCTGGCCTAGAGCCTGGGCCTGGGCTGCGTAGAAGTCGGCCATCTCTGCGGGCTTCCAAAGGTTCTCTCGGAAGCGAGCCAACAGCGTGGTGGCGCGGTCGCGATCGCCCATGCGTGTTGCGGCCCGCAACGCGTCGTCGGGGCGGGCCCAGGTGTGAGGCTCTTTCTCCAAGTAGCGGACGCACGCGTCGAGACGCTCGCGGGCGTAATCGGGCTGGCCGATGCCGGCGTAGTAGGCGGCGAGTCGGGCCTGCGCGTACGGGTGGACGAAACTCGGCAGTTCTACGGCCTGGAGCATCTTGGCGGCGCGACCGGGGTCGCCGCAGGCGCAGCCATTCCAGATCAATCCGAAGACGGACCAGCCCCACTCGTCGGCGCGCCAGCGGTGCGCTTCGGGGTTATGCCGGGCTTGGTCGATGCGATACTGGCGGTGGGCGGGGATGGCGTCAGCGCCCTTTTGGAGCGCATCCCACGCGCCGGGGTCATCGCCGGCGAGCATCCGGTACTCGCACAACCGGAGCCAGGCGATGCAAGCCTGGCCGGGATTGAGGCCGTGCGCGTCGATGTCTTGCCCGTCGAGCAACGCTTGGAGCGCCGCGAGTGCGGGGGGCATGCTTTCTTGATTGTCGGGATCGAGCACCGGCTGCGCTTGCGCCCAAGCGGCTCGGGCCCTGGTGAAGTGATCGGCGGCAAGCCGGGGCTCGCCCACGACGTGGCACATCCAGGCGGCGTCGTAGTGCAGGTCGGCGATCATGGCGTGGCGCACGGCGGGGTCTTGATCGCGGAGACCCTTTGGGTCGGGGTCATCCATCCACCGCTGGGCTCGGCTTAGGCGTTGCAGGACCTCTTGCCGGTCTTCGGCGGGAAGCACGATCTCCCGAAGCGCATCGGGCTTGGGCGGGTCCGGGACCAGGATGGACGCCAGGTCGGCGGGCTCCGAGACGCTTGCGGGCGCTTGCTCGGCATGCGTTGGCTCGTCGAGGAGGGCCGCGGCGAGCGCGGCGCATGCGGCCCCGGCGAGCATGGCTACTGAAGCCTTTGGAAGCGCACGTCGGACGGCTCTGAGCAATGCGGGATCCCGTGAAGAGTCGCGCGGTGCTTAGTCGCCCAGGGGTTGGCGGATCGGCGCGTACTCGGGGTAGGCGCGGTTGGTAAGGCCGCGGGCGACGCCGAGTTGGAAGTAGGCCTTGGCCCAGGGGAAGGCGAAGGCGCCTTCGAGCGTGTCGGCGTGGTCGGTGAGGCCGGCGGCGCCGAACTCCCAGCCGGCGTAGTAGGCCTCCCATGCAACGTCGACGGGGGTGTAGTCGTCGTCGTGGATGGCGGCGGCGGCCATGCCAACGGCGATGGTGGCGGCGCGTTTCGCCCGGTCGATCTGTCCGGTTTGAGCCAGGGCCTGGGCCTGGGCGGCGTGGGGGTAGGCCATGGCGACGGGGTCCCAGGCCTCCTCCCGGAGTCGGGCCAAGAGCTCGGCGGACTTGTCCTGGTCGCCGAGGCGGATGGCCGCGCGGTAGGTGTCTTCGTCGAGGTAGACCTCGTCCGGGTTCTGGTTGACCAGGTTGAGAGATCGTTCGAGGTGGTTGCGCGCGGCGTCGGGGTGATTCACGCCGGCGTAGTAGGCGGCGAGCCTGGCGTGGATCATCGCTTGCGTGTCCAGGGGCAGGTCGTGGCCTTCGAGCAGCGCGAGTGCACGGGCGGGATCGGCAAAGTCGCACCCGCACCAAACGAGGCCGTAGGCGGACCAGCCCCAGTCGTCGCGGATCCATTGGGCGTTGTCGGGGTCCTGGCGGGCCTCTTCGAGGAGTTGTTGCTGGAAGGCGGGCAGCGCGTCGGCGGCTTGCTGGAGCGCGGCCCAGGCGCCTTGGTGGTCGCCGGCTTGGAAACGGATCTCGGCGATGGAGGTCCAGGCGTCGGGCACGAACTCGGCGTCGAAGTCTTCGGTGGGGAAGTCTCCGCCGTCGATCGCGGCTTGGACGGCTCGTAACTGGCTCGGCGCGACCTCGGCTTCGATGCTGGCGAACTCGTGGGGCATGGCGGCGAGGGCCTGGCGGGCGCGGCCGAGGGCTTGGTTGGCGGCGTCGGTCTCGCCGAAGTAGGCGTAGATGCGGGCCGCGATGGGCGCGGCGTCGGCGACGAGGGCGTGCTGGAAGTCGGGGTCTTGGTCTCGGAAGCCGCGGGGCTCGACGTCGGTGAGCAGCGTCTCGGCCTTGCGGACGCGGTCTAAGGCTTGCCGTCGGTCGGCGGGGTCGAGGGCGAAGTCGTGCTCGGCCGGCGGGGGGTCGCCCGGGAGCACGAGCGCGGGGCCGCCGGCGTGGGGGGCGACGGCGGGTGCGACGCCCTCGGGCACGGGCGGGGGCGCCGGTTGGGCAGAGATCGTGGGGCCGGCGAGGACGGCGGCGACAAGCGCCGTGGCGGTACGCATCTTCTTGTATTCCCGGGTTTACTGGATTATTAAGACGTGATTGTCTGGCGGGCGGGGCGCAGCGCGGCTTGTGGTGACGGCAGGGGTTTACTCGGGCAAGCCGAACTGCTCGCGCAGGTGCGGGGGCATGGGGGCGGCTTCGGGCG
>JBCCXV010000257.1:0-4080 GCA_039191195.1 Planctomycetota bacterium | reverse complement strand
GGCGAGGCGTAGCCCTCACCCCGCCTGCTGGAACTGGCACCGCCCGGTGCCGGCGCAGGCCTCGCACTCGGCGGCCTGACCCTTCATCTGCTGCAGGCAGTGGTCCAGACGGCTCTCGATCACGTCCGCCATCATCGGGTGCAGGCCGATCGGCGCCGTGACAACGTACTCCACGCCCGGGTGCTTGCCCGCGGCCTCGGCGGCGAGCTCGGGGATGTCCTGGTCCCAGTGCTTGCCGGGCAGCAGGAAGTAGGGGCAGATCAGCACCTTGGTGGCGCCGCGCTGCACGCACTGGTCGAACGCCGTGGCGATCGACGGCTCGGCGAGCTCCATGTGCGCCGCCTCGACGATCGGGAACCCGCGGGCCTCGGAGAACCGGCCGACGAAGGTCTCGAGCATCTGGTTCGACGCGGCGCGCCGGGAGCCGTGGTCGACGATCACGATGCCCACGTTGGTGTCCACGTTCGGGTTCATGGGGGCGGGTTGCGTCGCGGTGTCGGGGGCGGGTTCAGGCATAAGCGACTCTAGGGCGCCGGCGCGGCCGCGGGTTCGGCTTCGGAGGCTTCGTCCTGGGCGGCTTCCTCGTCCGGCTGTTCGTCGGGCGACTCATCGGTTTCGTCATCACCAACCGGCTCGACTCGGGCGATGGTTTCCAGCGGCTCGCCGTCGCGCATCACGCCCAGGGTCACGGGACCCGGCTCGCTCCGGCCGAGTTCGGCCATCAGGTCGCGGAGGCTCTCGATTTCTCGGCCGTCCCAGGACACGATGGCGTCGCCGGCTCGGAGGCCGGCGTCGTCGGCCGGGCTGCCGGGCGTCACGCCGGAGATCGGCACGCCGTCGACCTCGCCGTCCGACCCGTAATCGGGCGCGACGCCGAGGTAGACCTGGAATCGTGGGGCGCCGCCCGACCCGCGCGCGGGCTCGGTCGCCGTCCAGACCGGGCCGGGGTCCACCGCGGCGAGCTCTTGGAGGAGCTCGAGCGCGAAGGAGGTCACCCGCGCCCCGCCCACGCGGTGGATCTTGTCGGTCGTGTCGTCGGGCGTGTGGTAGTCGCCGTGCAGGCCGGTGAACAGCATCACGCTGGGGATGCGGCGGCGGGCGAAGCTCGCGTGGTCGCTCGGGCCGAAGGGCGAGTCGGTCTGCTTGAGCGTCAGCCCGTGGTTGGCGTTGGCGAGCCCGATGGCCTTGCGCAGCGCGTCGCCCCCGCTGCCGGCGCCCAGCAGGTGCAGCCCGTCGGGCCGCAGCCGTCCGACCATGTCGAAGTTGAGCATCGCCGCGGCCCGGTCGAGGTCGAAGCCGAGCTCGTCGGGGTGCGTCGTGAGATGGGCCGAGCCGATGAGCCCGCGTTCCTCGGCGGTGAAGGCCACGAAGGCGACGGCCCGCTCGTGCTCGGCGCGCTGCGACGCCGGCCGGTCGGCCCACTTCCGGGCCGCGATCAGCAGCGCGGCCGTGCCCGAAGCGTTGTCGTCTGCGCCAAGGTGCGCCTCGCCGGCGCGCTCGGGCGTGCGCGAGCCGTAGCGGCCCTCGCCGACGTGGTCGTAATGGGCTCCGACGACGATGACTTGGTCGGCCAGGTCGCCCCGCCCGGGCGCCAGGGCGCCGACGTTGTCGGTGGCGATCGTGGGACGGTCGAGTTCGACCTCGCCGCGCACCTCCACGCCCGGCCAGGCTTCAGGCGGCAACTCACCCCGGTTGGCCAGGTCCTCGTACACCTCCCAGATGTCGGCGCCAACCCCAGCGTGTTCGAGCATCAGCAGGTACAGCATCGAACTGATGTGAATCACCGGGATCGGAGCGCGCTCGGACGTGTCGGTATCCGCCGCCGTGCGCAGCGGCGCGGGGCCCCGGTGCACCGGGTCCACGATCAGCATCGCCACGGCGCCGCGGTCCGCCGCGGCCTGGGCTTTGCGCAAGAAGCTCGCCGCCGGGGTCCAACGCTCCCCGCCCCGGGCCCAGCGGCTCTGAGACTTGTCTTCGGTTACCGGCTCGTAGCGCAGCGCGACGGCGACCTTGCCCTTCAGCCCGTCAGGCCCCAGGCCGGCGAAGCTGTTGTAGTTGCGTTCGGGCTCTTCGATCGCATAGCCGACGAAGACGGCCTCGCCCGCAAACGAAGCGTCGGGCGACATGCCCAGCGCCTCGAAGGCACGCCCCGGTGGCTGCGGCGCGCCGGACACCAGGAGCGTTTGCCGCGTCGCTTGCAGGGGCAGCTCGAGCTCGACCGGCTGGCGGTAGGTGGTTTGGCCGTCGATGACGAACGCCGGCTCGAGCCCGGCGGCTTTGAGACGCGCTTCGATGCCCGCCGCGGCCAGTTCGACGCCGGGTGAGCCGGGATCGCGGCCGGCCAGTTCGGGCGAGGCCAGCCACGCGACCTCGTCGAAGAAGCCCTCGGGGTCGACGCCCCAGGGGTTGGTCGCGGCGGTTGTGCTTGAGCCAGCCGGGGTCGGCGACGGGCCCGGCCCCGGCGCGCCGCAGCCGGGGATGGCGCTCGCGAGCAGCGCGGCCGACAACACGGCCGGGAGGCTTCGCACGCCCCCCCAGCGGCTCGGCGCGGCGCGCTTGGTCGATGCAGACAGGCCCGGCGATGCACGGTGTCGGCTCATGGCCACTACGCTACGCGACCCGCCCGGGCGAGTCGCCCGGCCCGGCTACGCAAGGAGATAGTCACCCATGGCGGACCTCAAACTCGCGACCATCGGCGGCGACGGCGTCGGCCCCGAAGTCGTCGCCCAGGCCCTGCGCGTGCTCGATGCCGTGGCCCAGCGCTTCGGCCTGACAGTTGACCGGACCGACCTGCCCTACGGTGGGGCCCGGTACCTCGAAACCGGCGACGTGCTCACCGACGACGAGGTCCAGGCCCTCCGCCAGTACGACGCCGTGCTCCTGGGCGCCGTCGGCACGCCCGACGTCCCGCCCGGCGTGCTCGAGAAGGGCCTGCTGCTCAAGCTGCGGTTCGACCTGGACCTCTACATCAACCTCCGCCCCGGCTCACTGCTGCCGGGGGTGACCACGCCTCTCGCCGGCAAGGCCCCCAGCGACATCGACATGCTCGTGGTGCGCGAGAACACCGAGAGCCTCTACCTCGGCGCCGGCGGCCGCGCACGCCAGGGCACGCCCCACGAGGTCGCCACGCAAGAGATGTGGGCCACCCGCTTCGGCGTTGAGCGTTGCCTGCGCTACGCGTTCGAGGCCGCCAAGGCACGCCCGCGCAAGCACCTCACCCTCGTACACAAGACCAACGTGCTCACCTTCTGCGGCAAGCTCTGGTTCGACGTCTTCCAGGAAGTCGCCGGCGACTACCCCGACGTCGAAACCGACTACCACCACGTCGACGCCTGCTGCATGTACCTCGTGTCAAGCCCCGAACGGTACGACGTGATCGTCACCGAGAACATGTTCGGCGACATCGTCACCGACCTCGCCGCGGCGATCACCGGCGGGATGGGCGTCGCGGCCAGCGGGAACCTGAACCCCGACCCGTCCGCCAACGCGCCGTCGGTGTTCGAGCCCGTGCACGGCAGCGCGCCCGACATCGCCGGCCAAGACCTCGCCAACCCGCTGGCCTGCGTCGCGAGCCTGGCCATGCTGCTGACCGAGACCGGCCGGCGTTTGGGCCGTGAGAAGATGATCGACGCCGGCGCCGCGGTCGACGCGGCCGTCGCCGCCGTCTCCCCGACTTTCGAGGGCAAGCGGCTCGACCGCTCGGGCCTCAAGTGCAGCGAGATCGGCGACCTGCTGGTGAAGGCGGCGTCGTCGCAAGACACTTCCGTGTCAGGAGCAACCTCATGAGTCCCGCCAAACCCGTCGTCTTGGTCGTCCGCGATGGCTGGGGCCGCAACCCGAACCCCGAGCACGACGCCTTCAACGCCGTGAAGCTCGCCGACACCCCAGTGAACGACCGCCTGCTGCGGTCATATCCCTGGACGCCGATCCACACCTGCTGCCGGCACGTTGGTTTGCCCGACGGCACGATGGGCAACAGCGAGGTGGGCCACCAGAACCTCGGCGCCGGGCGCGTGGTCAACCAGGAGTCGGTCCGCATCACCGTCGCCATCGAGGACGGCTCGTTCTTCGAGAACCACG
>JBCCXV010000256.1:0-4093 GCA_039191195.1 Planctomycetota bacterium | reverse complement strand
TGCGCCGCCGCTTCCGCCGGCTGCTGCGCCTTCGCGACGTCCTTTTTCGTGCGGTCTGGCGTCAGCAGCATCGTCATGCGTCGGCCCTGCATCTTCGGCATCGCCTCGACCTTCGCCACGTCCTCGAGCTTCTCGAACACGTCGCGCATGATCTTGATGCCCAGGTCCTGGTGCGCCATCTCGCGGCCGCGGAACAGCATGGTGAACTGCACCTTGTCGCCGTCCTCGAGGAACCCGCGGGCCTTGTTGACCTTGATGCCCAGGTCGTGCCCGTCGATCTTCGGGCGGAGTCGCATGCCCTTGAGCTCGCTCTGCTTGGAGTGGGCCTTGGCCTTCTGCTCCTTCTTGCGCTGGGCGTACTTCCACTTGCCGTAGTCCATGATCTTGCAGACCGGCGGATCGGCTTTGGGCGCGACCTCGACCAGGTCGAGGCCGGCGTCGCGGGCACGCTGGCGGGCGTCATCGACATCGACGACGCCGACGGGGTTGTCGTCTTCGTCGATCAGGCGGAGCGGGGAGACTCGGATCTGTTCGTTGACACGCAGGCGCTTGCCGGTGTCCTTGGGCTGCGGCTTGAAACGGCGGGGAATGGGCGGGACTCCTGGGGTAGCGGTCTCGATCGGCCGGGCGTACGCGTGCCGGGCCCCGGGGACGCGTCGCGTCGCCGAACCTCGCAGTATATCGGCTCGCCGGTCAGGCAGGAACGCTCGGCGCCGCCGCCAGCAGCCAATACGCCACCGGGGCCGCCAGAATCGGCGAATCCACCACGTCCAGCACCCCCCCAAACCCCGGCACGCCCGTGCCCGAATCCTTCGCCTGGGCGTCCCGCTTGAACACCGACGCAGCCAGGTCGCCCAGCTGGCCCACCGCCGCGATCACCAGCCCCGACAGCCCCACGTACACCAGGCTCAGCCCCATCGGCACGTACACCCGCCCGTCCTCCACGCTCTCCCACGTCCCCGCCCACCCGTAGTGGTTCGACAGCGCCGCCAGCCCCACCGACAGCCCCGCCGCCACCGCCAGCCCGCCGATCAGCCCCTCCCACGTCTTCTTCGGGCTCAGCCACTCGATCAGCTTGTGCCGGCCGAAGAACCGCCCCACGAAGTACGCGCCGATGTCCGCCGACTTAATCACCAGCAGGATCGCCCCCAGCATCCACGCCGAGTGCCACCGGCGGATCGCCAGCAGGAACCCCGGCAGCAGCCCGGCGTACACGAACGCGAACATCACCACCGCCACCGCCACGATCGCCCCGTCCGTCCGCCGGCTGGACGTGTACCGAGCCAGCGCCATCACGAACAGCCCGATCATCACCGAAGCGTGCACCGACACCGTCGCCGACCCGTCCAGCCCCGAAGGCACGATGTAGATCAGCACACACCCCAGGAACCCCGACAGCCACACCATGAACCCGTCCGCGGACGACCCCGTCGCCCGGATCAGCAAGACGATCTCCCGCAGCAAGAACGCCTGCAGCACCAGGAACATCGCCAACACCAGCAGGCCGGCAGGCAGGTAGGCCCGCCCGAGGAACAGCGTCTGCCACATCGTGCCGCGCAGGTCGAGCCGATCGAGCTCGTTGTCGAGCGCGAGCAGCACGATCAACCCCACGATCATCAACACGCCGAGCGGCAGCCGGTACTTGAGCACCCGGCGAGTGTAGGAACACACGCCGCTGACCGTGCGCATACACATCGTCCGCCGGCGCAGCCGGCCCATTAGCCCCCGGCTCTGCCGGGGGTGAACACTCACGCGCTCACCGACGCCGGGTGCCACACCCTGACCCGAAGGGCAGGGTGTGCATTGGGCGCCCGTAATGGATCACACACCCTGCCCTGCGGTCCAAGGTGTGGCACCCACTGCGTGCAACATGGCCACTTGCCAACCTGTCAATGAGCCCCGTGGCGAATCGGTCGACGCCTGGACTTCATTACAACGCGTAATACGCTTCCCAGCCCCGCCGCGGCTCGGGGTCGAGCAAGGCGTTGGCCTCCGCGTGGTTGGTGATCTGCCGGCTGGTGGGGTCGAACTCAAGCTCAGCGCCGAAGCGTTGGGCGAGGATGCCGATGTTGAAGACCTGCGACAGCGGGCCGCTGATGGCGAACGGCGAGCGGGCCTCCTCTTCGCCTTGGCAGGCGAGCAGGAAGTTCTGGTAGTGGTTGGACACCTTGGAATTGAACGGGGGCAGGGACTTTCGGAAGTCGGGGTCTTCGTTGCCTTCGACGACGCGGAGGGTCGAGCCGTGCGAGCCGCCGAAGAAGGTGAGGTCTTTGCCGTAGATGATCTTGCCTGGGGTCTTGTCGGTGATTTCGAGCGGCGCGCGTTCGATCTCCTTGGTTTCCTGGTTGCGCCGCCAGTTGCCGAGTTCGGGCTCGACGGGCGGGAAGTTGGTCTGGCCGTCGTACCAGGTGATGGTGCACGCTGGCATGGCTTGGCGCGCCGGGAAGTCGAAGCGGATGGTGGTGGCCTGGGGGTAGACCCAGTCGTTGGGCCCGTCGCGGTGCACGGCGGCGACCTTGGTGGGCAGGCCGAGCTCGAGGCAGCGGTGGGCGGTGTCGAGGATGTGCGGTCCCCAGTCGCCGAAGCAGCCGCTGCCGTATTCGTACCAAGACCGCCAGTTGCCGGGATGGAGCTTGTCGGAGAAGGGGTGCATGTCGGCAGAGGCGACCCAGGCCTCCCAGTTCATGCCGTCGGGCAGGGGCTGATCGAAGTAGCCGGTGGTGCTGGTACCCCAGCCGTGCCAGCGACGCTTCTTGTTCATGAACGCGGAGATGCGCGAGACGTCCTGGATGACGCCGGCGTCGACCCAGGCCTGGAACTGCGTAAGGTTGCCCGAGGAGTGGCCCTGGTTGCCCATCTGGGTGACGACGCCGGTGCGGTCGGCGAGGTCGATGAGGCGTTGGCACTGGCCGAAGGTGTGGGCGAGGGGTTTCTCGACGTAGACGTGCTTGCCCAGGGCCATGGCCTGGGCGGCGATGGCGAAGTGCGAGTGGTCGGGGGTGGAGACGATCACGGCGTCGATGTCGTCGGCCATCTCGTCGAACATGACGCGGAAGTCGGTGTAGGTCTTGGCCTCGGGGAACTTGGCGATGTTCTCCTGGGCTTTCGGTTGGCCGAGGTGGACGTCGCAGAGCGCGACGATGTTGGCCAGGCCGGTGTTGGCCATGTTGTTGGTGTTGCCGTAGCCCTTCTGGGAGATGCCGACGCAGGCGACGTTGACGCGATCGTTGGGGCCGACGCCCGTGGCCGAGGGCGAACTCTGCCCGCGGGCGAAGGACGCGGGCAGGATCGAGAACGCGCCGAGGGCGGCGGACGACTTGAGCAGCTGGCGACGGCTGAGGTGATTCATGCGTCTAGACTCTGTGGATAAGCGATCAAGTAGTTTAGCACGGGCCGGATTCGGCTTGCGGCTCGCCGAGGCGTGACCCCGCTTGGTCTGATGTGAATACGCGGTTTTGCGAGATACGTCCCGGGAGGTGCCCGTGTTCTGGCGTGACACCGGACCCGCGTTTGCCTCTAGCATCCGGGCGTGAGACGCGGCTGGAGAACGATGCGGGCGACGGGCATGCACCGGGCCTTGGCGGTGCTGCTGGGTGTGGCGGCGCTGGCTGGAGGGGCTGTCGGTGAGGCTGGGGCGGACGACGGGGCGGGGGACGGGCTGTCGGCGGCGGGTGAGGCGGAGGCGGCGTGGGTGGTGGTGCCGTGGCGGGACGGGCCGGACGGGTGGCGGGCGTCGCTGCTGCACGGGGAGGTCGGGTCGGCGGGGGACGCGGACGGGTGGGTGAACCTCAACGGGGGGCGAGCGGCCGGGGCGCTGCGGCGGGCGGGGACGCTGAGCGGGCGGCTGATGCCGGCGGGGCTGGCGGGCGACGGCGACCGGGCGGTGGTGCTGTTCCGCAACGGGTCGCTGATGGCGGTGAACGCCGAGCGGCAGGAGTCGACCGGGCTGTGGCGGTACGAACGCGAGGTGTTGCCGAGCCTGCCGATCGACGGGCGGGCGGTGGCGGCGACGGTGGCGGACGGGCGGGTGTGGGTGCTGATCCGCGGGCGGGGGGTGGAGGTGAAAACATCGGAGGTGGTGGCGAGCGGAGCG
>JBCCXV010000255.1:0-4122 GCA_039191195.1 Planctomycetota bacterium | reverse complement strand
GACCCGCCGTGGCCGGAGGTCATGGCCTGGATCATGTCCAGGGCCTCGCCGCCGCGGACCTCGCCGATGATGATGCGGTCGGGCCGCAGGCGCAGCGACGACCGGAACAGCTCGCGGATGCCCACGGCGCCCTGGCCCAAGCGGTCGGCGGCCTTGGCTTCGAGCGAGATCATGTGGTCTTGCTGGAGCTGCAACTCGGCCGAGTCTTCGATGGTGACGATCCGCTCGCCCTTGGGGATGAACGCCGACAGCGCGTTGAGCAGCGACGTCTTGCCGGAGCTGGTCCCGCCGGCCACGAGCACGTTCTGCTCGCCGCGCACGGCGATGGCCAGGTATTCCTTGGCCGGCTGCGTCAACGTGCCGAGCTCGACCAGCCAATCGACGTCGAGCATCATCGGGCTGAACCGCCGGATCGTCGTGGCCATGCCCAGCCGGGAGCACGGCGACTTGGCGACGTGCACGCGGCTGCCGTCGGGCAAGCGGGCGTCGACCAGCATGTCGCGGTCGCTCAGGCTGCGCCCGGTGAACTGCAGCACGTTGTTGATGGCCGCTTCGTATGCCTCGGGGTCGGCGAAGCGCGCGTCGACCCGGTGCATCTTGCCGCTCTTTTCGATGAACACTTCGTCGAACTTGTTGATCATCACCTCGGCGACCGACGGGTCACGCAGGTATTGCAGCACCGGGGCGAGGTAGTGCTCGATCGTCCGCTCGAAGACCTCGGAGACGGGCGCTTCGCCCGCAGCGTTTGCGGGGTCTTCGCCGGGCTGGCCGTTGGCAGTGGGGGAGGTCGAGGCGCTCATGGGCTTGTCCAGCCTAGCCGCGGGGGCGGGGCGGGTTGAGGTCGGCGCCGTGCAGGGCCGCGTCGATGCGGGTGAGGGCTTCGTCCAGTCGGTGCTCGCGGACCAGCTGTTCGAGGTGGACGAGGTCGAGCGATTCGAGCGGATTCGCCTCCGCCCCCGGAATGGCCCCGCGAGTCTCGCCGGGCTTCGCGGGCGTGAGCGCGGCCTCGGCCGAGGCGACCAGTTCATCTTCCAGCCGGGTCGCAAGCTTCCGCACGGGCTTGGGCGCGCTTGGGTGCGCCGCGGGTTGGCGTGCGGGCTTCGGCGGGTCGGGCGGGGCGGTTGGCGAGACCCGGCGGGCTTCGAGGCCGGCAGCCTCGGGGTCCACGCCGAACGCGCGGAGCCAGGCCTCGGTCGCCCAGGGGCCTAGAGACCCCTCGCCGGGTTTGCCCCGGGGCGTCCCGGGCTTGCCACGGCCGTGGGATGGGCGTGCGGCCTTGCGGATCGTCTGCCGTGCGAGCTGCGCCAGGAAGGCCTCGCTGGCGAGTGTCTTGGCGCCCCGCCGCTTGGCCGCCGAGCGGATGGCCCGGTCGTCGGTCACGACGGTGATCCGCCTGGGCGCCGAGTCGGATTCGAGGAGGGCCACGATCACATCGTCGGCCGATTGCGCGGCGCCGGAGAACCGCAGGTGGACCGCCTCGAGCCGGCCGGGCTCCAGCGAGTGCGGTTTGGGGAGCCCGTCGCACACGGCCACGATTGCACGGCCCCGCTGGGCCCAGCCCGAGCGGTCCAGCAGCAGGCACAGCCCCGCCTCGCCCAGCCCGGCCAGGTCGGCCGGCGGGTCGGCGTGGAGCACGTTGTAGGCGTCGATGAGCAGCACCCTCGCACCCTATCGGGTCGGCGTCCGCTCCCGGCCAGCGGGCCGTGGGTTGCGCGGCTGGAGGCGGTGGCCTCTCGCGTTACCCTGACGCTTCATAAGAGGCTTGAGGCCGCGGCAAGCCCGGTTTAGCCTGACCGTTCTATAACGCTCGTTCGAGCGTGCCTCCCGGTTTCCCATTGAGGTCTGCCATGTCCACCTCCGCCGAGTCGATCGAATCTGTCCTGCAGGAACAGCGCCGCTTCCCGCCGCCCGAGGCGTTCGCCGCGCAGGCCGAGTTCAACGACGCTGCGGCGTTCGAGGCGCTCTACCAGCGGTCGATCGATAATCCCGAGGGCTTCTGGGGCGAGCAGGCCCAGGCGCTGACTTGGATCAAGCCCTACGACAAGGTGCTCGAGTGGGACTGTCCCGACGCCAAGTGGTTCGTCGGCGGCAAGCTCAACGCCTGTCAGCACGTGGTCGACCGCCAGGTGGACGACGGCCTGGGCGACCACACCGCCATCCTCTGGGAAGGCGAGCCCATGGACGGCGGCCAGCCCGAGCTCCGCCGGCTTACGTACAACGACCTCAAGCGCGAGGCGTCGAAGTTTGCCAACGTGCTCAAGGAGCTCGGCGTGACCAAGGGCGACGTGGTCACCCTCTACATGCCGATGGTGCCCGAGCTGGCGATCGCCATGCTCGCCTGCGCCCGGATCGGCGCGCCGCACTCGGTGATCTTCGGCGGCTTCTCCAGCCAGGCCATCCGCGACCGCGTCGAAGACGGCAACAGCAAGGTGCTCGTGACCGCTGACGGCGGCTGGCGGCGCGGGAAGGTCGTCCCGCTCAAGGAAAACTGCGACCAGGCCATGGAGATGACTGCGCTCGTCGAGCACTGCGTCGTGCTCGAGCGCTGCGGCAACGACATCCAGATGAAGCCCGGCCGGGACCACAAGTGGTCCGACCTCATGGCCGAGGCTTCCGACGACTGCCCGTGCGAGCCGATGGACAGCGAAGACCTGCTGTTCATCCTGTACACCTCGGGCTCGACCGGCAAGCCCAAGGGCATCATGCACACCACCGCGGGGTATCTGCTGTACACGCAGCTGACCTCGCGCATCAGCTTCGATCTCAAGCCAGGGACGCCGGGCAAGCCTTCGGACGACGTTTACTGGTGCACCGCCGATCTCGGCTGGATCACCGGGCACTCGTACATCCTCTACGGCGTGCTGTCCAACCGCGTGCCCACCGTGATGTACGAGGGCGCCCCCAACTTCCCCGGGCCCGACCGGCTTTGGGACATGGTCGCCCGCCACAAGGTCACGCAGTTCTACACCGCGCCCACGGCCATCCGCGCGTTTATGAAGGCCGGCGACGAGCACCCCGGCAAGCACGACCTTTCTTCCATCCGCCTGCTGGGCACCGTGGGCGAGCCCATCAACCCCGAAGCCTGGATGTGGTACCGCAAGGTCATCGGCGGCGACCGCTGCCCCATCATCGACACCTGGTGGCAGACCGAGACCGGCGGGCACATGCTCTCGCCTAAGCCGGCGATCACGGTCACGACGCCGGGCTCGTGCACCACGCCTTGTTTGGGCGTCGACGCCGCCGTGGTCAACTCCGAGGGTCAAGAAGTCGGCGTCAACGAAGGCGGCATCCTCGTGATCCGAAAGCCTTGGCCCGGCATGCTGCGCGGGATCTACGGCGACCGCGACCGCTTTATCGAGACCTACTGGAGCAAGGTCCCTGGCATGTACTGCCCGGCCGACGGCGCCCGCATCGACGAGCACGGCAACGTCTGGATCATGGGGCGCATCGACGACGTCATCGTCGTCGCCGGCCACAACATCGGCACGATGGAGGTCGAGTCGGCCCTGGTGAGCCACCCGCGCGTCGCCGAGGCCGCCGTGGTCGGTTTCCCCCACGACGTGAAGGGCAACGGCATCGCGGCGTTCTGCATCTTGCGAGGCGGCGGTGGGGACGAGGGCCACGCCCTGGCCGCAGAGCTGCGCAACCACGTCGGCGGCGAGCTCGGCCCCATCTCCAAGCCCGACAAGGTCGTGCTGACCGACGCCCTGCCCAAGACCCGGTCGGGCAAGATCATGCGACGGCTCTTGCGCGACATCGCCGCGGGTCGCGAGATCACCCAAGACGTCACGACGCTGGAAGACCAGTCCATCGTCGAACGCTTGGCCGCCCAGGCCAGGGGCTGACCGCTTGGCGGGGCCAACGACGGGCCACCGCGAGGTCGTTAGCATCGACCGCCGCGGCGTTTGTGCGGTGCGAACCGCCCGCCGCCTTGTCTCGTACACAGGCCGATGACCATGACCCACCCGCTCCGGCGTGCCCTGCTGTCTCCGTTTTCTTCGGCTTCGATGCGGTTGGCGATCGCCGCCGCCGCGTCCCTGATGGTGGCGACGGCCGCGCCCCCGGCGTGGGCCGACGCGCTCTCTCCCGAAGAACAAGTCGCCGCCCAGACCGAGGGCCAAG
>JBCCXV010000254.1:0-4169 GCA_039191195.1 Planctomycetota bacterium | reverse complement strand
CGGTCGTCGCGGCGCAGGTGCTCGACGAGCTTGTCGAACAGCTCGGCGGGCATCCGGTTGGCGTTGTCGGGGTGCGGGGCGAGTGCGGTGAGCGGCAAGTCAGTCATCGCTTGGGTCATTCGGGTCTCCCGGGTTGTTGCGGAGCGCGATGGGGTTGCGACGGAGGTAATAGACGGGCGGCGCGCCGAGTCGCGTGCGGGCGAGGTCGAGGTGGCTGCGCGGATCGTGCTTGCGGATGCGAGAACGTCCGCACGACTGTCGGTTCCAGTTGCGCAGCTCGGCGACGACCCAGTCGCGGGTTTCGGGGTCGAGTTCGTCGACCCGGGCCATGGCGCCGTCGAGGTCGGCCAGGGCCGCGGCGCCGAGGCCGGCGCGGGCGAGCACCGCCTGGATGCGCGCGTCGGTCTCGAGCCTGGGCCGGCGGTAGGCGGTCATGCCGGCCCGTTCGAAGAAGGGCTGGACCCGGCCCATGGCGGCGATGGCTTCGGTGTACGCCGTCTGGGCGGTGTCCAGGGCGTGGCGGACCAGGCGCCCGGCGAGGCCGAGGCCGCGGTAGCGCGGGTCGACGATCACCCGGCTAATGCAGCGCAGCTCCCGGTTGAGCAGGGCGGAGCGCGTCATCTTGCCGCGGCAGCTCGCGTAGCGACGGTCGGTGGCGAGGTCGCGCATCCGGCAGGACAAGCACGGCAGCGATTCGATGAGCACGGCGACGGCTTTGGGCTTTCGGGGCTCGCCGACGCCCGAGCGCGAGGCGTGGCGCCACCGCTCGTGCGGGGGTGGGTCCGGGTCGTCGAGCGCGAAGATGCGGATGCTGGTGCGGGGCAGCGCGGCCTTGTAGTGGTGGCGCGACAGGGCGCGGTAGTCGTCGCGGTCGCCCTCGCGCAGGGTCAGGCGTTGGAGCACCGGGTGCGGCTGTGGCAGGGCGTCGAAGCGGGCGTTCAGGTCGGGCGTCACGCGTCGCCGCCGACGGATTGGGGGTCGCGGGTCAAGACGTGCATCTCGTCGCCGAGTCCCTTGGAGATGAGCACGTCGGGGTCGAGGGCTTCGAGCAGGTCGTCGTGGCTGGTGGCGACGACGAAGCATGCCGGGGTGCGGCGCGCGAGCTTGCGGGCCGAGCGGGCGAGGACCATCGCCGTGGTCCGGTCGAGGGTGGCGGCGAACTCGTCGGCCAGCAGGAGCGGGGTGAGGGGCGACGGGCCGCGCTCGAGTTCCGCTTGCAGGCGTGCGAACGCGTGGGCGAGCTGGAACCTTCGGCGTTGACCGTCGGACAGCTCTTGCGGGGTTCGGAGCATGACGAAGGCGTCGCCCAGGCCGGCCAGGCCGAGCCAGTCGAGGTTCTTCTCGAGCGAGCCGCCGGGCAAGGCGTCGACCAAGGGCGCATTGTCGTCTGCGCCGTCTTGGGGGGTGGCGTCCTGGTGGGCGAAGTTGTCGAGGTCGATGACGGTCGCGGCCTGTTCGAGCGCCGTGGCGCGGACCCTGCGGAGGATCGAAGACTTGCCCGACCCCGAAGGGCCGGTCACAAACACCAGTTGGCGGGGTGCGAGCACGAGCTCGGTTGGCGGGACCACCGTGATCCGGTGTTCGGCGTCGGCGCCCAAGCCGAAGATCGACGCGGTTTCGAGCACGTGGGGCGACGGCCGTGGGGCCGAGCGGACCTGCATCTCGATGCGCAGGCGCAGCGGGGCGGGGTCAGACCAGGGCGCCGGCGCGGATGAGGGTTTCGAGGGTGTGGACACGGGTGCGGACCTTGTGGAGGCTGGTGCGGCCGCGGCGGGCGATCTCGCGCAGGCTCAGGCCGTAGAGGAACCGGTCGCGGGCGGTGGGTTGCAGTTCGCGGGGCAGGAGCTCGAGGTGTTGGGCGATGAAGCGGAACGACGGGGAGCGCATGCGTCGGACCAGGCGTTCGACCTTGCGTTGGAGCGTGCGCGGGTGCCGGCCGGTGGTCTCGGCCACGCGGGCGATCGACAGGCCTTGGGCGTAGACCTGGTGCAGGAGCTGTGCGTCTTCCGGGGCCAGCCGCTGCGCGCGCTCGAGCAAGACCTCGACGCTGCGTCGGCGGGACCGCCTGCGGTGGACATCGTCGAGAGTGGCGCCGGCGACGGCGACGGGCAGGGGGTTGGCCATGAGGATTCCCAGAAAAGGCTAGCCAAATGATTGGTCTTTGTTAGGTTGTTTAGGTGCCATTGTCGCGGGAGGCGAAGAGAGATGCAAGGGGATTTTCAATGTCTGTTGAAACTTCGGCTTCGTCGGAACCGCCCTCTAGGGAAAGCCCGCATGCGGGCGCGCTTGAATCGTCGTCCAGCGCTCTTGGGTTGGGGGACCGGCTGCGGTTGCGCCGTCGTGAACTGGGATGGACCTTGGCCCAGGCCGCGGCGCGCGCCGGGCTGGCGCCGAGCTACTTGTCCATGATCGAGCGGGGCCGGGTGACGAACCCGCCTTCTTCGCGGGTCTTGGCGGGGTTGGCCGGTGCGCTGTCCATCGAGCGGGAGGCCTTGGAACACGCCGCAGAGTGGGCTCGGGCGGGGGATTCGGTGCGGAGCGAGGCGGGGCGTCTTCGCGAGCAAGCCGACCGCGGTCGCGAGCTCGCGGCATGGCTGCTGGGCGCGGCGTCCCGCGCGTCGGGTGGCGGCGGCTCGGCGCTGGACCGGCTGTACCAGTCGGGCCAGTTGCGATCGCGGATCGATTCCGTGTTGGGCAGGAGGGAGCCTGGGGAGCCCGTGGCGTCCTCGGAGGCCCCATCAGCGCTGGCCGGTCCGGCTAGCCCCGCGGGTCCTGCAGGCGACCCCCCGGCGGACCCGGAGGCGGGGGTAGTTGCGGGGTCCCAGGCGGCCGCGGGCGACGTGGCTTGGCTGGGCCCGGCCGGTTCGGCGCCGCTCATCAACAAGGTGGCCGCGGGCCATCCCGCAGACTTCACGGATTTGGGGTACCCCGCTCGCGCGGCCGACGCCGCCGCCCCGGTCCCGCCGAGCATGGACGACCCCGACGCCTTCGCGGCGCGGGTGACGGGCGACTCGATGGAGCCGGCGTATCGGGAAGGAGACTTGGTCATTTTTTCGCCCGCGGCCGATGTGATCGACGGTTGCGACTGCTTCGCCCGGCTGGAGCCAGACCACGAAACCACCTTCAAGCGGGTGCGGCTCGACGACGAGCGTGGGCTGATCCGGCTGGAGCCGTTGAACCCGCAGTACCCGGTGCGCGAGTTGCCGCGCGAGCGGGTGGCGGGTCTTTTCCGGGCCGTCTGGAAGCTCTCGCGACTCTGAGAGCCCGGCGGCCCGCTCATGGGCGAGGGGCCGGCGGCGCGCGCACGCCGGGTTCGCGGACTATCGGGCCCTGGAGGGGTTGTGGGATCAATCGTGCGTGACGGTTGGTCGATCTCAGGGGCATCGGGGAGCCGTGGAGCCTTGTGCTATGTCCAAGCCCGAACGCAGTTTGTCGACCGCTGGGGCGGAGTCGCCCGACGCGGTGTCGCGCCGGCGGAGCCGTTGGGTGGACGCCGCGATCGCCGGGGGCGTGCTGGTGTGGTTCATGTTCGTGACCGACCGTCGGCCGAGCGCGACCGGGGCGTGGGAGGCGCCCCGGGGTGGTTCATCGGCTTGGTCGGCGCCGTCGGACACCGATGCGCAGTCGGCCGGCCCCGACGCCTGGGGCGAGGGCTTAGGGGCCTCGATGGGCGAGATCGAGAGCCACCACGGGGCGGAGTACTCGGGGATCCTGATCGAGGTCGACCTGCCTTAGCCCCCTGTTTTTGGCGGGTGGGGCGGGGCTCGGCGGGGCGGCTCGTGGCGTGGGGGCGTCTGGGCGAGTCGTGTCTGGTACAGTGCTCAGCCGTCGTCGGCGCCCGCGGGGCGCAGGCGTTCCCGCCTGGTTTGTGGCGCTGAGCGATGAGCGAATCGAGCGTGGCTGAGCCGGTTTCTGCCGAGGCCGAGGCGCAGCAGAACATCAAGCTGATGGGGCACGCGGGTCATAAGACCTTGGCGGACACGCCCTTGGCGCGGTTCTTCGAGGCCGCGGTGCAGTACGAGTCGTCTGACTTGATCATGCGGGGCGGCCTGCCGCCCAAGCTGCGGTTGCGGGGCGAGTTGCGCTCGCTCGACGGCACGCCGCCGACGGTCGAGGAGTTCAACCAGTACATCGCCGAGGGCATTACGTCCGAACAGGCGAAGGAGATG
>JBCCXV010000253.1:0-4186 GCA_039191195.1 Planctomycetota bacterium | reverse complement strand
GGGGTTGTCGTCGGGGATGGCGCCGTTGTCGTGGACCCGGTGGATCTTGCCCTCGGGCAGGGCGAGGTCTTGGGCGGGGTCGCCGCGGCCGCGCTCGCCGACGGCGATGAACAGATGGCCTTGGCCGTCGAACACCAGCCGGCAGCCGTAGTGGATATGCCCGCGGGAGTACTGGTCGTCCTGCGCTTGCCAGACGGTTTGCTGCTGGACCCAGCGGTTGCCCCGGATCTTGCCGCGGACGACCTTGGTCATGCCGCGGTTTTGCCTGCGGACGTTTTTGGCGTCGGCGAAGCTGAGGTAGACCCAGCCGTTGTCGGCGTAGTCGGGGTGAGGCTCGACGTCGAGCAGCCCGCCTTGCCCGCGGTGGCGGACGTCGGGCGTGCCACGGATGGGGTCGCCAAGGGTCTGGCCGTCCCAGAGGCGCAGGGCGCCGGGCTTCTCGGCGATGAGCCAACGGCCATCGGGAAGCACCGAGATCGACCAGGGGTCGTCGAGCCCGTCGATCACGGTCTCGATGCGGTAGCCGTGGTGTTGCGAGGTGAACACGCCGTCGGCGTTCGGCGCCGGGGCCGGCTCGCGCTGCTTGCGGTCGCGTTCCCGGAGTTCGTGGATGTAGTTGACCAGGGCCCAGATTTCGGGGTCCGAGAGGGTCTCGCCGTAGGCCGGCATGCCGAAGTCTTCCTGCCCGTGCTTGGTGGCGAGGAACAGGCCACGGTCGGTGCCGTCGGATTCCCAGTCGTCGTTGAGGAGGGACGAGGCGTTGGCGCCGTCGCCGTTGTCGCCGTGGCAGCGGGCGCACTGCTCGGACCAGACGTTCTTGACGTTGAACGCGGCCTGGGCGGCCGGCGCCAGCACAACCGCGAGCAGGGCCAGACCGGTGCGGAAGGCGGCGACGGGTACACGCATGGCCGGAGCTTAGGCGGCGGGAGGTGGCCCGTCGTCGCGACGACCGCGCGGGCTCCGGTGGGCGCCGTGCTCGAGGATGGCCAGGGCTAGCAGGGCGGCGAAGGCCTGCCCGCCGACGACCCAGGCCTGCCAGGGATCGAGCGAGCCGATCATCACGCCGCCCCCCGCGGTGGCGACGGCCAGGCACACGATCACGCCGACGGCCCGTCGTTTGGACAGGCCCAGCCGTACCAGCCGGTGCGACAAGTGGTTGTGGTCGCCCACGAGCGGGCTCTTGCCGGCCCGGAGACGCACGAGCGTGACCGACGCGGCGTCGTACAGGGGCACGGCCAGGATGAGCATGGGGGCGAGCAGGGCGTACCAGCGCGCCGAGGCGTCGCCGGCGCCTTCGGAGTCGAAGTAGGTCAGCCGCATGGCCAGCCAAGCGAGGGTGAGGCCCAACGGCAGCGCGCCCGAGTCGCCGAAGAAGAGCTTGGCCGGCGGCGCGTTGAGGGCCAGTACGCCCAGCGTCGCCCCGGCCAGCAGCGACGCGACCAGCGCGACCCACCACTGGCCGGCGATGCCCGCGGCGACGGCGAAGGCGATGGCGGCGACGGCGCCGACCCCGCCGGTCAGCCCGTCCATGTTGTCCATGAAGTTCATGGCGTTGGTGATGACCACGATCCAGGCCATCGACAGCGCGATCGACACGGCCATGCCCATGGCGCTCCACTGGTCGAGCGCGGTGAGCGCCCGGGTTTGCCCAACGGTGACGACGGTGGCCGCGGCGGCGAGCTGCACCGCGAGCTTGGTCCAGGGGCCCAGGCCCTTACGGTCGTCGATCCAGCCCACGGCGAAGAGCGCCACCCAGGCGCCGAGCAGGGCCAGCGCCTCGGCGCGGACGTTGGCGAGGTTGTGCAGGAGCTCGCGGGCGCCGTCATGCAGGGGCAAGTGGCCGGCGAGCGCGGGCCCCAGGGCGACAACGAGGCCGGCCGGCAAGGCGAAACCCAGGCCCAGGGCCAGCCCGCCGGTGTTGGGGACTTGTCGTGCGTCGAGCTTGTGGGCTTCTTGGCCGGCGCGGTCGGTCCAGCCGAGCTTGCGGGACGACGCGGCCAAGGCCCAGGCGACGGGCGCAGCGATGCCGATGCCGATCGCCGCTGTTGCCAAGCACCACCACGCCATGGGTCGAGCGTACACGCCGGCCGGTCTGCGGTGCGGTTGCCGAGGCCGGCTCCGGGGCTGCTCCCCCCGGTGGCGGCTATGGTTTCGCCCGTGCGCAGCGTCGCCCTTTGGTTCTGGAAGCTGATCCCCGCCAACCCGCTGGCGGTGCGGATCGTCGGCGGGGCCGGGCGGAGGCCCAAGCACCTGGCCGTACGGCTGGTGTACCTGGGGCTGCTGATCGCGTCGCTGGTGCTGGCGGTGTTGGTCTACGGCGCAACCGGGGGCGGCTCGCTGGACCAGCTCAGCCGGGCCGGGGCCTCGATCCTCACCGTGATCGCCTACGCCCAGGTGGCGCTGATCTGCGTCGCGGCGCCGGTGTTCATGGCCGGGGCGATCGCGTCGGAGCAGTCGGGCAAGACCTACAGCATCCTGCTGGCGACGCCGATGTCGGGCCTGCAGATCGTGCTGGGCTCGCTGCTGGGCCGCCTGGCGT
This sequence comes from Planctomycetota bacterium, assembly GCA_039191195.1. Classification (GTDB taxonomy): domain Bacteria; phylum Planctomycetota; class Phycisphaerae; order Phycisphaerales; family Phycisphaeraceae; genus JBCCBV01. Next base: position 1,647 of record JBCCXV010000253.1, on the reverse strand, counting down.
TTGTCTACGGGCTCTTGCTGTCGGGCTTGCCGTTATTCGCGGTGTTGCTGCTGCTTGGCGGGGCGCCGGCGGGGTCAGCCTGGGCGAGCTTCGCCGTGGCCGCGACGACGGCGACGTTCGTCGGGGCCTTGGCCGTGGCGCTGTCGGTGCTGCGCGCAGCGGGTCGGCGGGCCGTGTTCGGCTTCGTGCTGACGATGGTCGGGTATCTGGCCGCCGTGTTCGCGCTCGACGAGTTCATGCTGCGGCCCTCGGCGCAAGGCACGGCGTGGGAGGGCCACAGCACCTGGCTCACGCCGTTGCACCCGCTGTTGGCCGTGCGTTCGAGCCTCTCGACGGTCGGGTACACCCCGCCGCCGGCCGAGCTGATCGCGGGGCTGCCGGCGATCGTGCGGTGGTACGTCGGTTCTCCGGTGTGGTCGCATGTGGCGATCGGTTGGCTGGTGAGCGGGGTGATCGTGCTCGCCTCGGGTATCGGCGTGCGCTGGCTCGAACAGGCTTCGCTCGGCAAGACGCGCGGGCGCTCCCGGCTGCGGTTGCGCCGCGCCGGCGGCGCCGTCGGCGGGAAGAACCCCGTCGCCTGGCGCGAGGTGCGCGCCCAAGGGGGCGGCTGGCTCGCGTGGCTGTTGCGGTACGGCGCGCCCGTGCTGGCGGTGATTGCGGCCGTGGTCTTGCTGCTGCGCTACCACCACGATCCGTACTGGTCGCGCACCGGCGTCGTGGTCGGCCAGGCCCTGCCGCACGAGGGGTTCCTGCGCGGCCTCGCGGCGCTGCTCACGGCCGAGGTCGTCTTGGTGGGCCTCTTGGCCACGTACCTCGCCGCGGGGTCGGTGAGCAAGGAGCGGGAAGACGGCACGCTCGACCTGCTGCTCACCACGCCGATGACGCCTAAGCAGTACGTCTGGGGCAAGCTGCGGGGGATGTTGGCGTCGGTGTTTGCGATGCTCGCGGCGCCGGTGCTCACGCTGACGATCGTGGCGGGGTACGCGATGGTCGGCGGCGTCCGGGGCTGGGAGCAGGCGAGCTACCAGATCAACGTGGCGCAGCTGGGCATCGCGATCGAGTCGCCGCTGGTGGCGCCCGAAACGCCGGTGCTGGCGGCGGTGATGCTCACGGCGTTTACCGCGCTGTGCGTGGCGGTGGGCATGTACTGGTCGGTGCGGAGCAAGGGCGTGTTTGCGGCGCTGTCGGGCGCGCTGGTGGCGCTGGGGCTGATCGTCGGTGCCTTGGCGCTGGTCGGCTGGGGCGCCCGCAACGCCGACGTGCTGGGCCCGGGCGTGAACGGCGCGAGCCCGCTCACGCACATGCTGCAGGCCACGGCCGTGCCCGACGCCGACCACTTCGCCCCCTTCGCCGGCGACGAGGGCCAACGCCGGTTCGCCCGGTTCAGCGTCGGCCTCGGCGCCGCCGTGGGCGCCCTGGGCTACGGCCTGGCGGTGTGGTCGCTGGTGGCGGGCATCGTGTCGAACTTCGACCACACGGTCCGGCGGCTCAGCGGGCGCTAAGTGACCCGCGGGGGACCGATAAGCGGCGGCGGGTGTTCGGCGCCGGCGCATGGCTTACCGATATAGTTCATGCGCCCGGTGATTCTCCCGCCGGGGCGCCTGCGCCCGTCTCGCGAATGAGGACCGCCATGAAACACTACGACTG
>JBCCXV010000252.1:0-4206 GCA_039191195.1 Planctomycetota bacterium | reverse complement strand
GCCCGAGCGTCACGGTTTTCCGCGCCGACCCGTCTTACCTGCGCTAACAACACGCTAGAAATTGTGAAATTGATGCGAAGGAGTGCTAGCAAATTGTTACGGCTTCGTTATGATCTCGTGTGTGGGCCGTGCCGATGGAACCGGCCAGGCCACGGGAAAGCCCCCCTGGGGCCTTTGGGAGAGAGATCCGATGCCCGAATTCTCAACGCGGCCACGGCACTGGACGCCGGCCCTCGCACTCACCGCCCTGGCGTCCGCGGGCGCGGCCCACGGGGTCACCATCGACTTCGAAACCGACGCCTTCGGCGACGCCCTGGTCAACGGACAGGTCATCGACCCGTTCTATGACCCGAATTTTGTGGAGTTCGCCACCGGGCCGGTCCAGATCAGCACCCGCTACGAGGGCGCCCGGGGCCGGGCCTTCAAGGGCGCCACGATCTTCGACTCCGACCTCACCTTCGACGACGAAGACCAAGACCTGCTCGTGGGCCTGGGCAACATCCTCATGCTCCAGAACCACCAGCGGACCGATTCGGTCACCCTCGCCAACGGGTCGCTGGCGTACACCGACCCCAACGACGAGGGCGGGGCCGGCCGCGTCGGCGCCTTCGTGTTCAGCTTCGAGCAGCCCGCCACGCTCAACTCCATCGACCTCATCGACCTCGACGACGGCGCCGGCGCCACGCTCACCCTGACCGACGCCAACGGCAGCACCTACATCTACGACGTGCCCCTGGGCTGGACCTTCGACGTGTTCCGCGACCCCGGCAGCATCGGCTTCGCGACCCTCAGCTTCGAGACCACCGGACCCCAGGTCGGCGAAACCGGCCTCGAAGCCACCAGCCGCCTGGGCGAACTCGCCGGCGGGGCCAACAACTTCGACTTCGACAGCGTCGTCGAGCTCGAGGTCCAGTTCATCGGCTACAGCCCGTCGGGCGGCCTGGACAACCTCGTGTTCAACGACGAGGGCGAGCCGGTGCCCGAGCCCGCGTCGCTCGCCGTCGCCGCCCTGGGCGGGGCCGCCTGGCTGTCTCGCCGACGCCGGCGCTAACCCCGAATCCATCGCCAAGCTTTGACGTGCCCCGGCCGGGGTCGTAGCGTCCTCGCGCCCGCCGCCCATCGCGTGCGGCGCGATCCCGCACACCCCTACTCAGGCGCACCGCGATGCCCCCCATCCTGCTTACGCCCGGCCCAACCGCCGTCCCGACCCCAGTGCTCGAGGCGATGGCCGAGCCGATCATCCACCACCGCACCGCCGCGTTCCGCGAGGTGATCGCGGCGCTGTCCGGGCAGCTCCGCCAGGTGTTCGGGACCTCCGGCGCCGTGCTGTCGATGGCCGGCTCCGGAACCACGGCGTTCGAGTCGGCCCAGCTCTCGCTCGCGACCCCGGGCTCGACGGTCATCGCCGTGGCCGGCGGCAAGTTCGGCGAGCGCTGGCAAGACATTTACGACGCCTACGCCGCGTTCCTCAACCTGCGCGTGGTCAAGATCGACCACGCCTGGGGCGAACCGGCGCCGGTCGATCGCATCGAGGCCGCGCTGCAAGAGCACGGCGAGTCGGTCTCGGCCGTCGCCGTGGTCCACAGCGAGACCTCGACCGCCACCGCCAGCGACGTGCAAGCCATCGCCGCCCTGACCCGCGCCCACCCCAGCGCCTTGCTGCTGGTCGACGGCATCACGTCCGTCGGCGCCTTCCCCTGCCCGATGGACGACTGGGGCATCGACTGCCTGGTCACCGGCTCACAGAAGGCCATGATGCTCCCGCCCGGACTGGGCTACCTGGCCCTGGGCCCGCGCGCCCTCGACCGGCTGCAGGCCATCGACGCACCCCCGCCCTGCTACGCGATGGACCTGCGCAAGTGGGTGAAGTCGGCGGCGAAGGACGACTCGCCCTTCACCCCGCCCGTCTCCCTGCTCCGCGCTCAGCGGGTCGCGTGCGAGCTCATGCTCGGAGAAGGCCTGGGCGCCGTCCACCAGCGCACCGCCCGGCTGCAAGCCGGCGCCATCGCGGCGTTCCAGGCCATGGGCCTAAAGCTCGTGAGCACCGCACCGTCGCCCAGCGTCACCGGCGCTTACTACCCCGACGGCGTGACCGACGACCTCCGCAAGGCCGTACGCGATCAACACGACGTCCACCTCGCCGGCGGGCAAGACGGCCGCGGCGCCAAGTGGAAGGGCAAGATCTTCCGCGTCTCCCACATGGGCCACGTCGACGAAACCATGACCCGCACCGGCCTCGAAGCTATCGCGACCTGCATGGCCAACGCCGGCTACCACCAGGCGGACCCGGCCGCGGCGCTGGGCGCCTTCGACGCCGCCGTGTCCGCCACGGCCGGCTAAGGCGTCACGCCGACAGCAGTTGGTAGAACGAACCCGGGGCGAGGTCGTCGATCGGCTCGGGCGCCGAGAGACCCAAGGCTTCAAGCGCCGCCGCCGCGGCGTTGTACCCGCTCCGGCAAGCGCCCTCCATCGTCGACGGCCAGCCCGTCGCCGTCCAATCGCCGGCCAGGAACAGGTTCGACAGCGCCCCGGCCGCCGGCGGCCGCAGCCGATCCACCCCCGGCTCGGGCCGGAACGTCGCGCGACGCTCGACGATCACCCGGTGGTGCAGCAGCTCGGCGTCGCGCGCCCGGGGGCACGCACGCCGCACCGCGTCCCACGCCATCTCGGCGATCTCCCCCGCGGGCGTCGTGGCCAACGCGTCGGCGTCGGACGCCACAGCATGCAGCCGGTGGCCCTGACCCGCGTCCGGCGAAGCCCCCTTGTCAAACAGCCACTGGAAAGGCCCTTCGCTCAGCACAAGGTGCGGCGTTGCGAGCACCGATCCGCCGTCGGGCGTAAGCGTGACCAAATGGGCCCCAATGATGGCGTCGTAATGGAAGCCGTCGAGCCGCGCCAAGCGCGGGTCGGCCGCGCGTGCGTCCGTATCGAGCGCGTCGGCCAAACGATCGGCGGGCAGCGCCGAGACGTACGCGTCGGCCTCGAGCCGTCGCCCGCCGGACAGGTCGACGCCGGCCACGCGGCCGTCTTGCAGGTCGATCCGGCGTGCCGTCGACGCCGTGAGCACCTCGCCGCCGGCGGCGGCCAGCATCTCGCCCGCGGGCTCGTACAGGTCGGCCAGAGGGACTTCCGACAAGCCCATCTCGTACGCCACGCCGGTGTAGAGAAAGCCCTCTTGAAACACCTGCAGCGCGTAGTGGGCCGCCACATGATCCGGCCGGGCGTTGCACGCGCTCACAACCACGGGCTCCCAGAACCGCGACACGGCGCCGGGCGGCTGACGCCGGGCCCGGAGCCAATCGCCGAACGATTCGTCGGCGTGGAACGCACGCCCGCGACGGCTGACCTGCATCACCGCGAGCAGCCCGCGCATCACCGCCCACTTCTCGCCCGGGCTCAGCCGTGTGAAGCCCAGCATCGAGCGGAACAGGTGCATCGGCGCCGGAAGGTCATCGGCGGCGAGCACGTCGACCCCGCCCGGCGCCTCGAAGTACAGCTTGCTGTGCCAGCGGATCTGCTTGTAGACCTGCAGACGCTTGTAGAAGTCGATCAGGTGCGTGCACCCGCGCAGCAGCACGTGCTGGCAGTTGTCGACCCAGGCGTCCAGCTCGGGGTCGTGCATCGAGCCGGCCCGGCCGCCCACGCGCTTGCGCGACTCGACCAGCGTCACCGCCACGCCGGCCTGAGCCAGCCGCACGGCCGCCGAGAGACCGGCCACCCCCCCGCCGACCACCACCGCCGTGCGCGGCGCGCCGTCTGCCGACGCCGGACCATCTAACCCGTGGACGGGGGAATCGCTCATCGGCGCAAGATACCGCCGCGCCTCGGGCCGGGCGAAACCGTCACCCCTTGCCCCGGGCCGCGCGCCACCCGATCGCCAATTTCTTGGCCCAGGGCAGCGACACCCGGCCGCGCAGCACCGCACGCGGGTCTTGGGCGATTCGCTCCAGCAGCGCCCGGTACAGCCGCATCAGCGCCACGCTTGCGGCCCGGCAATCGGGCGACACCAGGGCGTCCAGACCGTCCGACCTGGCGTACCACGCGCGGGCCCGGTCCAGCTGGACCCGCATGAGCTCGTCGAAGCCTGGCGTGAACCGACCCTGGGCCAGGTCGTCCATCGACACGCCGTGGGCCGTCAGTTCGTCAGCGGGCAAGTAGGTGCGGCCGTTGCGGGCGTCTTCGCGGAGGTCGCGCAGCACGTTGGTG
>JBCCXV010000251.1:0-4240 GCA_039191195.1 Planctomycetota bacterium | reverse complement strand
GATCCTGGCCAACCGGCTGACCCACCACAACGACGCCGGCGCCGAGGCCATGCGCCCGTTCGACCGCGGCGCGTCCGGCGGGGTCGCGGGCGAAGGCGGCGCCATCCTCATCCTCGAAGAACAAGCCGCCGCCACCCGGCGTGGGGCCGAGCCCTACGCCGAGCTGCTGGGCTTCGGCGCGTCGCAGACCGTCTCGCCCGAAACCCGGAACCGCGCGCCCGACCCCGAAGGTCGCGGCGTCGCCTCGGCGATCCGCGCGGCACTGCGCGAGGCCGAGCGCGAGGCCTCATCGATCGACGTCGTCTTTGCCTTCGGCTGCGCCCAGCCCGATTGGGACCAGGCCGAAGCCGCCGCGCTGCGCACCACCCTGGGCGCCGACAAGCTCGCGGCCACGCCGGTGGTTGCCGCCCGGACGAACTGGTCGAACACCGGCGCCGGGGGCGGGGCGCTCGACCTCGCCGCCGCCGCCCTCACGCTCAAGCACCAAACCCTGCCGCCGATCCTCCACCGCAGCGACCCGATCGACGGCCTGGGGGCCCGCGAAGCCGCCAAGCTCGAGACCGCGCTGGTCGTGTCGCTGGGCTTCGGCGGGCAGAACTGCGCCCTGGTGCTGGGCAAGGCCTGAGCCACGGAACCCCCGCCATGAACCCAAGCGCACGCGTTGTCATCACCGGCATGGGCTGGGTCACCCCGCTCGGGCACGACATCGAGACCGTCTGGTCGCGCCTGCTCGCGGCCGACTCGGGCGTGAAGCCCATCCGCCGATTCGACGCCAAGACATTCCCGACGACCTTCGCCGCCGAGGTCGAGGGCTACGACCACCGGCTGTTTGTGCGCGACCCGTCGTTGCACGAGACCGCCGGCCACCACACGGGCTTTGCGCTAGGCGCCGCGGCGCAGGCCTGGGCGCAGTCGGGCCTGCAGGCGCACCGCGACGCCGGCAAGCTCGACCCCGAGCGCCTGGGCGTCTACCTGGGCTCGGGCGAGGGCTCGCTCGACTTCGAGCCGTACGTCGGCGCCTGCCTGGCCGGCTGGCCCGAAGGCGCCCGCGAACTCGACGCCCCGGCCTGGGCCGAAACGGCGTTGCGGCTCGCGTCGGCCGAGGCCGAGATCGAGCAAGAGCCCAACATGCCCCTGGCCCACCTGGCCCTGGAGTTCGAGGCCCGCGGCCCGGCCTACAACTGCCTCACCGCCTGCGCCGCCAGCGTGCAGGCCATCGGCGAGGCCTCGCAGATCCTCCAACGCGGCGACGCCGACGTCATGCTCACCGGCGGCGCCCACACCATGATCCACCCCTTCGGCGTCACCGGTTTCAACCGGCTAACGGCGCTGTCGAACCGCAACGACGACATCACCACCGCCAGCCGGCCGTTCTCAAGAGACCGAGACGGTTTTGTGATGGGCGAGGGCGCCGGCATCCTCGTGCTCGAAACCCTCGAGCACGCCCAGGCCCGCGGGGCGACGCCCTTGGCCGAAGTCGCCGGCTACGGCAGCACGGCCGACGCCTACCGCATCACCGACATCCATCCCGAGGGCCGCGGCGCCGCCGGCGCCATGCGCCAGGCCCTGGACATGGCCGGGGTGTCGCGCGGCGACATCGACTGGATCGCCGCGCATGGCACGGGCACGAAAGAGAACGACTCGATCGAGACGCGGGCCATCAAGGCCGTCTTCGCCCCCCCGGAAGGACCCGACGCCCCGGCCCCCACGGACTTCTCGGCGGTGCCGCCGGTGTCGTCAATCAAGTCCATGATGGGCCACCTGATCGCCGCCGCCGGCGTGGTGCAGTGCATCGCCGCCGTGCTGGCGATCCGCGACTCGAAGATCCCCCCCACCGCCAACCTGCGCGACCCGGCCGACGACTGCGACCTCGATTACGTGCCGCTCGAAGCCCGCGACGTCGCCTCGGCCGGCGGATCGGTCGACACCGTCCTGAGCAACTCCTTCGGCTTCGGCGGGCAGAACGACGCCGTGGTCATCCGAAGGGTGTGACCCCGGGCGTGACCGGCGCTCGGAACCACGCGCCTGGCGCCCCATTCGTGGCGCGGCCGTAAACTGCAGCGTCCCGCACAGCGAAAACGGCGACCCGTCGCCTGCACACCACGCCCGCTCGGAGCCTCCGGGTGGGCTTATTCTTCACCTCTAACCCAACGCCGGGCCCCGCCCGGCCCATCGGGCCTCCCGTCCGTGAGCACCACACCCCATCCATCCGCGATCGACGCCGACCGGTTCCAGCCCGATCGGATGACCGAGCGCATCGTGCGATGGAGCGCGATCAACTCCGGCTCGTGGAACCCCGACGGCCTGGCCCGCATGGCCGACACGCTCGCCCAGGCCGTCGCCCACGACTTCGGCGAGGCCCCGCAGCGCGTCGACCTGCCCCCGCTGACGCGCGTACTCGACACCGGCGAAACCGAGTCCGTGGCCACCGGCCCGGCGCTCGTGCTCCGGCGCAGGCCCGAGGCGCCCCGTCGCGTCCTGCTGGGCATCCACTACGACACCGTCTTCGGTCCCGAGCACCCCTTCCAAGCGGTGCGTGAACACGACGGCAAGCTGCACGGCCCGGGCGTCGTCGACGCCAAAGGCGGCATCGCCGTCATGCTCGAAGCTCTCCGCGCCTTCGAAGCTTCGCCGTTCGCCGAAAGGTTGGGCTGGACGCTCTTCCTCAACCCCGACGAAGAGGTGGGCACGCTCAGCTCGCGCCCGCTGCTGCAAGAACTCGCTAGCGAACACGACTTCGGGCTGGTGTTCGAACCGGCGTTGCCGGACGGCTCGCTCATCGGCGCCCGCAAGGGCTCGGGCAACTTCGACGTCGTGATGCGCGGCGTGTCCGCGCACGCCGGTCGCGACTTCGAGCAGGGCCGCAACGCCGTGGCCGCGCTGTCGACGGCGTTGGCGACCGCCTCTGGCATCACCGACCCCGCTCGCGGCCTGACGGTCAACGTAGCCCGGGTGTCCGGGGGTGGCGCGTCCAACATTGTGCCCGACCTGGCCGTCGGCCGGCTCAACGTGCGGATGTCCGACCCCGCAGACGCACCGGACGCCGTGCATCAACTCCGGCAAGCCGTCGCGAGCGCGGCGGACCGGTTCGGCTGCACCAGCGCCTTGCACGGCCGGGTCACCAGCCCGCCGAAGCCCAACGGACCGGGGTTGGAGAGTCTCATCGAGCAAACACTCGCGGCCACGCGCGACCTCACGGGCCAAACCCTCGCGGTGCATGCCACCGGCGGGGTGTGCGACGGCAACAAGCTCGCCGCCGCCGGCCTGCCGACGCTCGACACTATGGGCCCGGTCGGCGGCGACCTCCACAGCGACCGCGAGTGGCTGGACCGAAGCAGCCTGGCGCCCCGGGCCCACGTCGCCGCGGAGGTACTAGCCCGCTACGCCCAAGGCCTCTTTGATCCCCCCCAGCGCACGCCCGTGATTGCGGACGCGCCCAACGAGTAATCCGCCCATCGTGACGAGAGCATCATGACGCCTGCGCCAGCCTCCACCATCGACGCCGTGGTCTCGACCAACCCCTCCACGGGTGAGGTGGTCGCCACGCACCCGGCGACGCCGCCTTCCGAGGCCCCCCGGATCGTCGCCCAGGCCCGCGCCGCGCAGCCGGCATGGGGCGCGACCGACGTCGAAGCACGCATCGCCGCGATCGAGGCGTTCGCCAAGTACGTCGAAGCCAACCTCGATGCGCTGGCCCAACGGGTCTCCGACGAGGTCGGCAAGCCCATGTGGGAAGCGCGCCTCGAAGCGAAGGCCGTCGTCGGCAAGGCCGGCTTGGCCATCAAGGCGCACCGCGGGCTCCTCGCCGACGAACCCGTCGACGTGGCCGGCGCCGCGGGGCGCAAGCGCGTGCTTCCGCTCGGCGTGGCGCTCGTGCTCGGGCCGTTCAACTTCCCGGCCCACCTGCCCAATGGCCAGATCCTGCCCGCGCTGATCGCCGGCAACGCCGTGGTCTTCAAGCCCAGCGAGAAGGCGCCGGAGACCGGCGACTGGCTGGCCCGCGCCTGGGCCGAATCCAGCGGGCGTCCCCAGCTGGTTCAAGTCGCACACGGGGAGCGCGAGCTCGCCGAGGCGCTCATCGACGCCGACATCGACGCCGTGCTCTTCACCGGAGGCGAGCCCGCGGGCCGGGCGATCCACAAGCGCCTCGCCGGCCGGCCCGAGGTGCTGCTGGCGCTCGAGCTCGGCGGCAACGCGCCCATCGTCGTGCACCCCGACGCAGACCCCGACGCCGCCGCCT
>JBCCXV010000250.1:0-4252 GCA_039191195.1 Planctomycetota bacterium | reverse complement strand
TACACGCTCAAATCCAGGATGTGCCGGCGGTGCACGTTATGGATCGGGCCCAGCGCCTCGACGGCGCCATCCGCCGACCGCGCCACGATCACGCTCAACTCGCGGTCAAAACGCACCCAGGCCTCCACAATGCAAGGAGCCCCGCCCAGCTCGGCCCAGGCGTAGTCGGCGTCTTCGGCCCGGCGCAGCACGCGCTGGCCTCGGCCGTCGTACCCGCCCCGCGCCGTCTTGAGAACCGCAGGCAGCCCCACCGCGGCCAGCACCGCGTCGAGCTCTGACCGGCTGCCCGCCCCGGCGAAACCGGGCGTCGCAAACCCGGCGGCGCGCAAAAACGCCTTCTCTTCTACGCGATCTTGGCACACCCGCAGCACCTTGGACGACGGCCGCAACACCGACCCGCGCTCGCACGCCTCGGCCGCCGACGCCGGCACGTTCTCAAACTCGTAAGACACCGCCGAGCAGCCCCGGGCGAACGCCTCGACCGCCGACGCGTCGGCGTAATCGGCCCGGTGGTGCCGCGACGAGGCCCGGGCCACCGGCGGAGACGCCTCGGGCGAAAGCGACTCGACCGCCAAGCCCATCCCGGCCGCGGCCTCGGCGAACATCATCCCCAGCTGGCCCCCGCCCAGCACGCCCAGGGGCCGGTTCGACACGGGCGCAAGCCAGCCCCCATCCGCTGCGTTTCCGTTGTTATCCGGGGGCGCGGCCATGCCGACACGCTACCCGAACAACGTCTGGCCGCCTTCGACCAGCGCCGACGATGGCGGGCCGCCCTCCGCCGCGACGAGCGCATCGACCTTGGCGACGTACGCATCCGGATCGCACTTGCGGCGCAGGCCGTTGGCGTTCATGTACCGCACCTTGCCAAACACCGGCCGCTCGGTCCAGCCCCGGTCGTGCGTGCCGAAGCACCAGCTCACGCCCGTGTAGCTGTTGGGGTCGCGCCCGTCGAGGAAGTACCGGTCGTTGAGCGTGACCAGGGTCTCGAACGCCTCCTCCGGCGAGGCGGACCACTCGATCACCTTCTTGCCCCAGTACATCCGCATGTAGTTGTGCATGTACCCGGTGTAGCGCAGCTCACGCATCGCGGCGTTCCAGTACGGGTCGTGCGTGCCCGCATCCTCAAACTGCTGCGATGCATAGACAAACTCACGCTCGTCGCCGGCGTGATCCGCGAGCGTCTTCTGGGCGAAGCGCGGGATCGCCGCGTACCGGTCGTAGTCGTCGCCGTACACGCAAAAGTTGATCGCCAGCTCCCGGCGGACGATCAGCTCTTCCCAGAAGTCGCCGCGGTCGTCCTCACCCCCGGAAGCCGCGTCTTGCGCCCGCAGCGCGAGCCAGACCGGGCTGACTTGGCCGTAGCGCAGGTGCATCGACATGTACGAGCAGTCCGAGGTCTGCGGCTGATTCCGATGCGCCGAGTACGACCCAAAGCCCTCCGCGCAGAACGCCAGAAACCGCTTGCGGGCCGCCGCCTCTCCGCCCGTGAACAATTGCACGGGGTCGGCCACGCCTTTGGGCAGGCCCAGCTCGTCTAGTAGCGGCTCGGGGTCGTCCAGCCGGCCGACCACGTCGCCCTCGACCTTCAAGCCGCGCGAGTCGACGGCCAACGCCGTCGGCGCCAGGTCGACAAGGAACCGCTCCCACTGCCGGTGGATCTTCGGCCGTATCGTCCGCGCCGCGTGCTCGCGTTTGTCACTGGCCGTCTCGACCGGGACGACGACATTGGCGTCGACCTGCTCCACGCGCACCGGGCTGGCGTCGGCGATCCGCGCCTCATACGCACGGTGATGACGCAGGTACCCGCGGTCGAGCACCACCAGGCACGCGCGGTCCGCAAACCGCAGAGTCGCCTCGGCCATCTCGCCCATCACCACGGCGAACCGGGCCCGGCGCTTCTCCAGCCCGGCGGCCACGTCCCGCAGGCCTTCGAGCATGAAGCGCTTCTGCCGACGGTGCGACCCGAACGCGTCCCCCCACAGCGGGAACAGCACGAGCAACGGCTTGGCGAGCTCGTTCGCACGCGACACCGCGTGTTCCAGCGCATGGTTGTCGTGCGCCCGCTGCGACGCCTCCATCGCGTACAGCACGAACTCTCCGCCTGGGTTGACCGGGGCATCGCTCAGCTCGGCGATGCGCTCGGGTTCGACCGTCTTCGTCGGCATGCGGGGAGCCTAGCCCGGCACGCGGCCTACGGTCTTGGCTATGGCCAGCGAGAACCCATGCTTTGTCGTCCTGGGTAATCACCTGTTCCCTTGGAAACACCTGGCGGCCTACCGCGACGCCCGGTTCTTCATGGCCGAAGACCTGGGCCTGTGTACCTACGCCAAGCACCACCAGCAGAAGATCACGCTGTTCCTCGCCGCCATGCGCGGCTACCGCGACGACCTCGTTTCCCACGGCGCCACGGTCCACTACGACGCCCTCGACCAGCAGACCGCCCCACGCTTCCGCTCGGACTACGAAGCCAAGCTCGAGCGCTACCTGAACGAGGCCGATGGGCCTCCCATCGAAGAGCTCGTGCACTTCGAGGTCGAGGACAAGTTCTTCGAAGCGCGCATCACCGACTTCGCTCAGCGGAAGGGCTTGAAGCAAACCGTCCTGCCCAGCCCCATGTTCGTCACGCCCCGGAAGGAGTTTGAGTCGTACTTGCGCGATGCCAAGGGCCGGCCGTTCATGGCCCGGTTCTACGAACGGCAGCGCAAACGCCTAGGCGTGCTCCTCACCCCCGACGGCAAGCCCGAAGGCGGGCAGTGGAGCTTCGACGCCGACAACCGCAAGAAGCTCCCGCGAAAGGTCGAGGTCCCGCAGACGTCCTGGGCCGAGCCGACCGCGCACGTCGCGGCCGTCAAGAAGCTCGTCGCCGAGCGCTTCGCCGACCACCCCGGGTCGCTCGACGACTTCTGGCTGCCCACGACCCGCAAGCAGGCCCTGGCGTGGCTGCGCGAGTTCCTCGACCGGCGTTTCGAGGGCTTCGGGCCGTATGAAGACGCCCTGTCGACCCGCGACCCGGTGCTGTTCCACTCGGTGCTCTCGCCGATGCTCAACCTGGGGCTACTCACCCCGGACGAGGTGGTCGCACGGGTCGTCGAGCACGCCCGCGAGAACCACATCCCGCTGAACTCGGCCGAGGGCCTGGTCCGCCAACTCATCGGCTGGCGCGAGTTCGTGCGGGGCGTGTACCGGTCGTTCTCGGAGAAACAAGAGTCCAGCAACCGCTGGGACGCCCGCCGGACCATGAAGCCCTGCTGGTGGACCGGCGAAACCGGCCTGCGACCGCTCGACGACGCCATCCGCAAGTGCCTCCGCTTCGGCTGGGCACACCACATCGAACGCCTCATGGTCCTCGCCAACGCGATGAACCTCTGCGAGATCCAACCCAAGCAAGCCCACGACTGGTTCATGGCCATGTTCGTCGATTCGGCGGACTGGGTTATGGGGCCCAACGTCTACGGCATGGGCCTCATGTCCGACGGCGGGGTCTTCGCCACCAAGCCCTACATCTGCGGCAGCAACTACCTGCTCAAGATGAGCGACTACCCCAAACCCGCTAGGTCCGACGACCCCGCCAAGCCCGACTGGGCCCAGGTCTTCGACGGGCTGTACTGGCGGTTTGTCGACAAGCACCGCGACTTCTTCGCCGGCAACCCGCGGATGTCGATGATGGCCCGGTCGCTCGACAAGCTCGACCCCGAGCGCAAGGGGCGCATCTTCGCCATCGCCGAGGCGTTCCTGAAGCGCACCACCGAGCCGGGTTAGTCGCCCGAAGCGACGGCCCAGGGCTCAAGACCGCCGCGCACCGCCGGGCCGATCCCCGACACGCGCTCGAGCTCGGCGACCGAACCAAACGCGCCGTTGGCCTCGCGCTCGCTCACGATCCGGTGCGCCCGCCCGGGCCCGACCTCGGGCAGCAGGCGCAGGCGGTCGGCGTCGGCTCGATTGACATCGACAAGCTCGCCGGTCGATCGCGCGACCTCCGATGCGGCCGGCCGCGCCGCGTCGCCCCATCCGAGCACCAACGCCACGGCCGAATAGATCAAGACCGCCACGGCCCCAACCCGCGCGCCGCCTTGCCCCTCCGTTGCGCTCACGCCGCCCCCCCGGAAGCCCCCCGGGGCGCCGGCCCCCCGGGCGCCGCCGCCGGGCCTTGCGCCAGGTGCTGGCGGTAACCCAGCAGCCGCCGCCACGACGGCTTGGGGCACAGGTCTTCGTCCACCAGCCCGCTCATCGGCAGCTCGATGTCGGGATGGTC
>JBCCXV010000249.1:0-4285 GCA_039191195.1 Planctomycetota bacterium | reverse complement strand
GACCACCCCCACGCCGCCCGCGCCCGCGTCGGCTACCTCCCCGAAACCAGCCCGCTCTACCCCGAGATGCGCGTCGACGCCTACTTGCACTTCGTCGGCCGGCTCTTCGCCATGACCCGCGCCCAGCGCAAACGCCGCATCGACCAGCTCACCGACCGCTGCGGACTCGGCGCCATCCGCAGCCGCGTCATCGGCACGCTCTCCCGCGGCAACCGGCAGCGCGTCGGCGTCGCCCAAGCCCTGCTCCACGAGCCGCCGGCAATCATCCTCGACGAGCCCACCGCCGGCCTCGACCCGCGCCAATCGCTGGGCATGCGCGACCTGCTCGAATCCCTGCGCGGCGCCGCGACCGTGCTGGTGTCGTCCCACATCTTGGCCGACGTCGAACGCCTGGCCGACCGCATGCTCGTGATCGACCACGGCAAGCTCGTCCACGACGGACCGCCGCACGACCTCCGCCGACAACTCGCCGGCGGCTCGGTCCGCATCGAGTGCCAAGCCGAGCCAGAACGCCTCCGCAAAACCCTCGCCGGCACACCGTTCGGCCTCATCGAGCCCATCGACGACACCACGGCCCTCGCCGACGATGCCGAAACCACCTGGCGGGCCTACCGCGTCAAGCCGGCCGAGCCCGGCGGCGAGCTACGCGACGAGCTCTGGCGACGGCTCTCAGCCGCTTCGATCCCCACACGCGAACTCACGCGCGAGTCCGCTCCGCTCGAGCGCCTCTTCGAGCAACTCGCAGCGCCCCCAGACCAAGCCAGCCCCAGCGAGGACCACGCGTGAGCCCGGCCCGCACCCTCGCCGTCGCCCGCCGCGAACTCGGCGGCTACTTCGGCTCGCCCATCGCCTACGTCGTGCTGGCCGCGACCGCCGCGTACTCGGCGGCGGCGTTCCTGCCCGGCTTCGCCTCGGGCCGACCGGCCTCGCTCCGCAGCCTCTGCGGCGACGTCGCCTGGATCGCCATCCTCGTCGCACCCGCGCTGTCCATGCGGCTTATCAGCGAGGAGCTGCGCTCGGGCACCTTCGAGCGGTTGGCCGCCTCGCCCGTCCGCTCCGGCGAACTCGTCCTGGGCAAGTGGGCCGCCGCCTGGGTCTGCTACGCCGGCGTGCTCATCGGCCCCATCGCCGCGGCGGTTGCGCTCGAAGGCCACGCCAACCCCGAGTGGGGCCCGATGCTCGCCGGGATGCTCGCGATCCTCCTCGCCGGCGGGCTGTACCTCGCCGCCGGGACCTTCGCCTCGGCCCTCAGCCGGAACCAGGTGATTGCGCTGCTGCTGGCCGTCTTCGCCGTCGGCGCCCCAACGCTCGCGCTCCACGCCCTGGCCGACGCGTCCTGGCTTGGCGGGCCGACACGGCGCCTCCTCGCACGGCTGAGCGTCGCCGACCAACTCGCCGAACTCCAGCGCGGCGTGCTCGACCTCCGCACCCCGCTGTTCTTCGTCACGACCACGGCGATGTTCTTGTTTTGGGCCACGCTCGCCGTCGAGGGCCGCAGGCGATGAAGCGCACCGCCCCGCCCTGGTTCCGCCCGGCGCTCGCCGGCCTCGCCGCCCTGCTGGCCGTCGCGTGCGTCAACGGCCTGGCCTTCCAGCTCGAACGCCGGGCCCCGCCGGGCCTGCGCAGCGCCCTGCGCATCGACCTCACCGCGTCGTCCCGCCTCAGCCTCAGCCCGCAAACGCTCGCGGCGCTCGACGGCCTGACCGGCGACATCGAGATCGTCCTCCTCGCGGACGCCGATGCCGACGGCGCCATGGCCCAAACCCTCGACGACCTTGCCCGCGAGTACGCCCAACGCTCGCCGCGCGTCGCCGTGCGTCGCATCGCTGTCAACAGCGAAGAAGACGCCTCAACACAAGTCGCGGCCGACATCGCGGCGCGTTTCACCGACGCGATCCAGCGCACGCAAGCCCAGGCCTTGCCCGTCGCCGAAGGCCTGCGCAACGCCGCCGACCACCTATCCGCCGCGGCGCAAGCCCTGCAACGGTCGGCCGACGCCGCCCCGGGTCAAGACGACGGCCTCGGCGCCGGCAACGACCTGCGCCTCGCCGCCGGCCGCATCGATCAAGCGTCGCAATCCCTAACCGTCTTGGCCCAGCAAGGGTCGGCCTTCGAAGACGAGCCGCTCCCCGAACTCACGGGCTGGCTCGACGGCGTCCGCGAGCGCGTCGCCGCCGTCGCCGCCGAGGCCATCATCGGTGAGACCCGCCAGCTCCAGCGACTCGAGCCGCGGCTGCGCGATCACCCGGCGGCCTTCGACGCCGTGCTCTCGGCCGATCGCGCGCTCAAGCAAGCCAACGAATCGCTCAGCCGCGTGAGCGTCACCGCGAACGGAGTCGAGCCCGACCCGGCCCTGGCCGCCCTGCGCGCGTCCCTGGAAGACGAGCCGTGGGCCGTGGTCTTGGGGCCGACGCACGCCGCCGTGCTACCCCGCGGCGCGATGTTCCGCGCATCCGCCGTCGAACTGCCTGACCACGAGAGCGCGAAACAAGCGAATACCACCGAGTCCTTCGTCGGCGAAGAAGCGCTCACCGGCGCCCTGCTGCGCGTCATCCAGCCTGAACCCATGCTCGCGGTCTTCCTGCTCAGCGACACCGGACCGGCCATGGGCGGGCCCGACGGCGCCGGCCTGTTCCGCTACGCCGGCGAGCGCCTCGCGCGCCTCGGCGCCGACGTCCGCCAGTGGCGCACCCCCGTCGGCTCACCCGGCGATGTGCTGCGCGACCTCCCGCTCCCGCGCGACAGCCAGCCGGCCGTCTATGTCGCCCTGCCGTTTAGCGCCCCGCGCGGCGCCGCCGTGTCCGACGCGCGCATCGCGCAAGAAACCGCCATCGCCCAAGCACTGGAGCAAAGGCTGTCTGCCGGCGACGGCGCCGTGGTCCTGCTCAACTTCGATCCAACCCAGTCCCGTACCGACGAAGATGCCGACGACGCATCGACAGCGCCCAAGCGCCCCATCACCGCCCTGCTCCGCGAGCACGGCGTCGAAGCCGACCTCGCCCAACGCGCCGCGCGCCTCGCGATCCAGGCCGGCGGTGGAAGGCTGCCCACCGGGGTGTTCCAGCCCACCCTCGCGCCGGAAGCCGACGCCCACCCAATCGCCCGGGCCATCGTCGGGCTGCCGATGCGCTTCGAACTGCCCTCGCCGCTCACGCTCACCGGCGCCGCCTCGCCCGTGGTCACCCTGCGCCAGCGCCGGCAGTGGACCTACGCCGTCCCGCCTGGCGTCAGCCGACAAGCGCAGACCGACCGCATCGAGACCGCCTCGCCTTCGGCGTTTCGCGACGCGATCGCCATCGCCGCCGCGATCGAAGCGAGCCCCACCAGCCCCGAGGGCGACGCCGGACGGCTGTTCGTCGTCGCCGAACCGACCTGGGCCGCCGACCCCGTCGCCGCCGCCGGCGTCAGCGACCAGCAAACGTCCGCCTCGGCCCGGCGCGCCGGCGCCCGGCTGCGTTACCCCGGCAACGGCGAGCTCTGGGTCAACGGCGTGCTCTGGGCCGCCGGGCTCGACCGGCTCGTCGCCGCCTCCCCGCGCTCGCGCGACGTGCCACGCATCGACGCGCTCACGCCCGAGCGCCGCCGAGCCGTGCGCGCCACCCTGCTCTTCGGCGTCCCGGGTGGTGTCTTGGTGATCGGCCTCGCCGCCATGCGCCGCCGGCGGGCCTGACCTACCCTCTCGCATTCTTCGGAACGCTCGATGTCCGCTACGGCACGACAGACCACGCGATGGACCCTCGGACTGACCGCGCTCGCCGTCGCGGCGGGGCTGAGCTACGCGCTGCTCGACCCCGGGGGCGACGCCGACGAAGCCCAGCAAGCCGTCGAAGACCGCCTGGCTTCGCAGAACGGCGCGCTTGAGACCGGCGAGCCGCGTGCCCCCCTGTTCCCGGGTTGGTCGGCCGCCAACCTCACCCGCGTCGAGCGCTACGACCACGGCGACCTCGCCTTCGCCATCGAACGAACCGCGAACGGCTGGACCCAAACCCACCCGGTGCGCGGCCCCCTCGACCCGACCGCGGTGAGCGCCTGGCTCCACGACCTTCTGTCTGTTCAAGGCGAGCCGGCGACCGAGTCGCCGAGCGCAGCGCCGACGGCTCATTGGCGATTGGCATCGGGCTCAGATCAGATTCAGATCGGTTGGCGCCCTGATTCTGCAAACGCCGTCACGCCAGCGCTCACGGACGAAACGGCCATCCGCCTGAGCACGCAAGCGCTCGAGCGCCTGACCTCGCCCGCCGTCGACGCGCTGCGCCCGGCCGCGCTGTCGCCGCCGGACCTGCTG
>JBCCXV010000248.1:0-4342 GCA_039191195.1 Planctomycetota bacterium | reverse complement strand
GCGGTCGACCGGGCGGCCGTCGTTTTGGGCCAGGGCGGCGCCCGCGGAGCCGGCGCAGGCGAGCGCGAGCACGCGGGCGCTGCGACCGCGCAGGGGGCGGTGGAGCGACGGCGGGCACGGCTTGGCCATCGTGTGGGGAACCGGCTGGGCGGGTTTAGCCGCCGAGGGTCAGGTCTTCTTCGCCGGGGTTGTTGCCGGCGGGCCGGGTGGTGATGTCGACGCGGGGGTCGATGCCCTCGGGGAAGTCGACGCTGTCGGACTCGAGGGTGCTGCCGCCGATTTCCGACAGCTCCCAGTCCATGGAGCTGGCCATGGTGTCCGAGCCTTGGAAGCCGTTGTCGCCGTCATCGTGCTGGAGGTCGATTTCGAGCTCCTGGCCGATGAGCACGTCGTACTCCCAGACGGCGTCGCCGGTGCGGGTGTCGACGATGGCGACCGAATGGGGCGTGTGGTAGGTGCTGGTGATGGTGTAGATGTCTTTGGACACGCCGCAACCGGTGGCGGCGACGGCCGCGAGGCCCAGGGTCGAGACGGTCGCGATACGGCGGATACGCGAGAGGGGCTGGCGGGTCATGGCGGTCCTTCGTGGGTGCGGTGCGAAGCGGGTAGCAGCCTACTCCATCGGCCGGGCGGCGGCGCGGGCCGCAATCCCGGCGGGGGTGCGGCCGGGAGGTCCGTATAGGCGGCCTCAAGGGGCCTGGATGGGGCGTCAGGCCGGGGTCTGGGTCTGGTCCAGTACGGTCTGCCAGGCGTCGTGGGCGTCGGCCGGGGGCTGCTCGACCCGCCAGCGGATACCGCCGGCCCGGCAGTCGATGTGGACGGCGAAGGGCTCGCCCCGGTCGCGGTAGCGCCAGAACACCGGCCAGATGATCTCGCGGTCGGTCACGGGCAGGGGCAGGGCTTCGAGGGAGGCGCGGTGGCGCCACTCCAAGCGGCCCTCGTCGAACTCGACGACGGCGGTGTCGACCGGGCGGGTGACCTCGTAGACGAACATGAGCCAGTGGCCCTGGCCCTCGTAGGCGGTCTCGGACACGAGGCCGGCCAGGCGGAGGTCGGCGACGGAGACCTGGACGCCGGCCTCTTCGTGGATCTCGCGGACGGCGCAGGCGGTGGGGCTCTCGCCCTGGTCGAGTTCGAGCTTGCCGCCGATGGGCGAGTAGAGGTCGGCGTTGGGGGGCTTACGCCGGTGCAGCAGCAGCAGGCGTCCCTGGGCGTCGAAGAGGACGCACAAGACCGCCGAGCGGTACGGGAGCGGGGCGTCGCGGGGGCCGGAGCCCGGCGCGGGCGCGTGGACGGGGTCGGGAGCGGGGGGTGTTCCGGGGGCGTCGGTCACGGGCGGAGCCTAGCCGACGCGCGCGGCGATGTGAGCGGCCCCTCTGGCGGTCACGAGGCGGCGGTCAGGCGGCCTCGTCGCGGTAGTCGTCGTCGGCCGGGGGCGGGAAGGCCTCGGCGTCGGCGGCCTCGAGCCAGTCTTCGGCGCCGACGACGTCGAGCTCCATGGGCTGGGTCTTGCGGTAGCCGAGCTTGCGGACGACCTCGAGGACCTCGGTCCAGGTCGGGAAGGCCTTGTGGTTGACCCGCTTGAAGGCGTCGATGGCCTTGATGAACAGGAACTGCTCCTGGGTCATCTCGCCCTCTTCGGCGGCCTTGGCGAAGTCGGACAGGCGGCGGCCCGGGCCCCGCCGGCGTTCGAGGCCGGTGGTGGCGCGTTCGATGGGGTTGCGGGTGTCGACGACGTTCTTGCGTCGGTCGGGGCCGCGGTAGTCGGGTTCGGGCGTGGAAGGCGAATCGGTCATCGCGGGCTCCTCGGGCCGTCCGGCCCGGGCGGCGCCCTAGACCGGGGGGTTAGTCGTCGTCGCCGAGGAAGTACTCCTCTTCCTCGTCGTCGAGGCCTTCCTCTTCTTCGTCGTCGTCGAGCAAGGCGTCGTCGTCTTCGTCGTCATCGGCGTCTTCGTCGTCGTCGTCGTCGTCGAGCAGGTCGTCGTCGTCATCCTCGTCGTCGTCGAGGTAGTCGTCGTCGTCATCGTCGTCGTCGTCGAGAAAGTCGTCGTCATCGTCGTCGTCGTCGTCTTCGAGCAGCTCGTCTTCGTCGTCGTACTCGTCGCCGTCGTTACAGACGATGCGATCGCGCCAGGGCGAAGCGGTCTGGGCCCACGGCGGCGCGAGGTCGGCGTAGGCGTCGGGGTCTAACGGCGCCCAGGGCGTGGGTGTGTCTTGTGCGAAGGGCACGGGGTCGGGGCAAGGGTTTGGGCCAGGCATCGGGGGCTCCTGCTCGGACCGGCGCGGGGCTCTTTCGCCGGCGCGGCTAAGCTATCGGTCCGGCGTGGGCTGTCAACGCGGCCCGACCCCTACACGTCCCCCCTCGCCCGCGCTCCGGGCCGTTCGCCCATGCCCCGCAGCGCCCCCCCGAGCACCGAGCCGGCCACGGACCAGTGGAACCCCGTGGCGGCCGTGGCGGCCTGGGCGGTGCCCGGGCTGGGCCACGCGCTGCTGGGGGACGTCCGCCGAGGCGTGGCTTTGGGACTGGTGATCAGCGCCGTGTTCGCGGCCGGCCTCTGGGTTGGCGGGCCCGACGTGGTGGACTCCCAACGGCATCGCCTGACGTTCCTGGGCCAGGCCCTGATCGGCCCGACGCTGATTGTGGACCGCTGGGCCGACGGCCTTCGGGCCCGTTCGGCGACCGACCGGCCGATGCCCGACGCCGACCCGCCCTACTCGCCGGCGTTCGGGCGGTCGCGCGAGGTCGCGGTGCTGTACACGGTGAGCGCGGGGTTGCTGAACCTGCTGGTGGTGCTGGACGTGCTGCACCGCCGGGCCCCGGCGCGCCCCGGGCGTCGAAAGAACGACCCCTCCTCCCGCGAAGCCGAGCCCACGGATGCACCTAGGCCGGCGCCCACGCCGACGCCACCGGCGCCGCGGCCTTCCTGACCCCTTAGTCGAGCGACCCGTTGCCGCCCTACCGCCCTTTTCTCGACCCGCTGCCGATGGAGAGCGCCTGGCTGCTGTTCCTTCCGCCCTTGGTGATCGCGGTGGCGCTGGTGCAACGGCTGATCAAGGCCGAACGCCTGCGCGACGTACCCAAACAAGCCGCCCGGCTTTGCGTGCAGGTGTTCGTGCTGCTGGGGGCCGCGTCGGGGTTGCTGTGGCTGGCGCTGTGGGCGTGGTGACGGGCCGCTAGGCTCTCGGGCTATGAAAGACCTGCTGGCCCAACTCGTGGCCGGGGACCCGCTGGGCGCCGATCAGGCGATGTTGGCGTTCTCGGCGATCATGTCCGGCGACGCCGAGCCGGCGCAAACCGGCGCCCTGCTGGCGCTGATCCAGTCGCGCGGGCCGGCGCTCGATGAGATCGTCGGCGCGGCGCGGGTGATGCGGGCCAAGTCGACGAAGGTCGCCGTGCCCGACGGGCTGACGGCCGTCGACACCTGCGGCACCGGGGGCGACCACGCCGGGACGTTCAACATCTCGACGGCCGCGGCGCTGGTGGCGGCGGGCGCCGGGCGGGCCCGGGGCGTCTGCGTGGCCAAGCACGGCAACCGGGCGGTAACCAGCAAGTCGGGATCTTCTCAAGTGCTCGATACCTTGGGCGTGAAGCTCATGGTCAAGCCCGAGGCGCTGCCGAAGTGCCTGAGCGAGGCCGGGCTGTGCTTCTGCTTCGCCCCGGCGCACCACCCGGCGATGAAGCACGCGGCGCCGGTGCGGGCCGCGCTGGGGTTCCGGACGATCTTCAATATCGTCGGCCCGCTGACCAACCCGGCGGGCGCGTCGCGGCAGGTCGTGGGCGTGTTCGATCCGAAGCTCGCGGGCACGGTGGCCGAGGCGCTGATGGCGTTGGGCGCCGAGCGGGCGATGGTGGTCTGCGGGACGATCCCCGACGCCGACGGCAAGCACACCGACGCGATCGACGAGCTCTCGAGCTGCGGGCCCAGCGAAGTCGTCGAGCTGCGCGACGGCCGGCTCAATCGCTGGACCCTCGAACCCGACAGCCTGGGGCTTCCGTTCGGCCATCCCACGGCGCTGCGGGTGGAAGGGCCCGACGCGTCGGCGGCGCTGATCCGGAAGGTGCTCGACGGCGAGCACGGCCCGGCGCGGGATATCGTCGCGCTCAACGCCGCGGCGGCCCTGCACGTGGGCGGCGCCTGCGACGGACTCGCCGAGGGCTTGGAGCTGGCGGGCGAAGCGATCGACTCGGGCGCGGCCAAGGCGGCGCTCGAGACCCTCTGCCGGATCACCGCCGAGCACGCGGCGAGCTGACGTGGCGGCGGATCGTTCTGGTCAAACCGAGAGCGGAACGGGCTGGGCGCTCGCGGTGCAGACCGCCGGCGGCGAGGGCGCCGTCGCGATC
>JBCCXV010000247.1:0-4402 GCA_039191195.1 Planctomycetota bacterium | reverse complement strand
CACCAGGCCGAGGTCCGCACCGACGGCCCCGTGGCCTACTACAACTGCGGCGACTGGATCGAAGGCTGCACCGCCATCGTCGAACACCACGACGGCTCGATCCAGCTCATCGACGCGTCCAGGGCCGTCGACCTCGTCACCCAACGCGACAACCCCAAGGCGCCCGAGCCCGCCATGCCCGCCCTGGCCGAGCTCATCCGCTTCAGCCCCGAGCAGATGGAAACCCACGACTCCGGCGACCTGACCTTCGGCGACAACGACCCGCCGAGTTCAGGCGGATCCGGCCTCACCGCCGACCTGCCCGGCCGACTCCCGCACGAAGAACACGAGCCCGCCCCCGAGAGCATCCCCGCCACCGCCAACGGCCACCTGCCCGCGGAAGTCACCCCCAACGGCAACGGCCACATCGCGCCCGCCCCCGTAAGCCACGGCCGAAACCACAACGGGCATGCGCCCCGCAAACACGAAACTGTCAGGCGGTAAAGGCACACACGTTCGAATAGCTCTCAATCACATCGTTGTGCTGTGAGCGCCGGGAAACCCTATGCGGAAAATGTGGGTAGATACGAAGAGCGACATCTTCAGGCGCCACGCTCGCGCCCACCTGTGCGCAAGACTTGCATCCGAAGTCTTCGTGATTGGATTTGCAGCCGGCCTCACGTATCTGTCCGTAAACCTCATATGGCTAATCATGGACAGGTGGCCCGACTACGACACGTCGCGGCGGGTAGTTGGCCTAGTTCTCGCTGTCCTAGCTGTGGTATTAGCTTTCGGCGCAGCTGCCAGCACACTTGCATTCACGGTCATCGTTGTCGCGCGTACGTGGGCCATCTTGACCATTCACAGGAGTGCGCAGCGCTAATCGGCCAGACCGAAACTCTCTAGCCCGCCTACCCCATCCCCTCCAGCACGTTCTTGCCGATCGCGGCGCCCGTCTCTTGCAGCCGGTGCGCTTCGATCAGCGTCTCGACGCTCAGCTTGCCGAGGTTCTGCTTCACCGTCGACACCAGCACGCCGTCGTCGATCATCTGCGACACCCGGTTCAAGAGCTCGTGCTGCACCGCCATGTCCGGCGTGCCGAACATCGACCGGGCGAACATGAACTCCCACGCGTAGGTGAGCGACTTGGGCTTGCCCAGCCGTAGGTCGAACTCGGCCGGGTCGTCGATAATCGCCACCCGGCCGCGGGGCCGGATCAGCTCAACCACGGCCGCGTGGTGCTGGTCCGACGCCGTCAGCATCGCCACGTAGCCCGGCGTCAGCCCCAGCGACTTGACCTGCTCGACCAACGGCTCGCGGTGGTTCACCACGTGGTCGGCGCCCATCTTCTTCACCCACGCGACGGTCTCGGGCCGAGACGCCGTGGCGATCACCGTTAACGCCGTCAGCTTCTTCGCCAACTGGATCAGGATCGACCCCACGCCGCCGGCGCCGCCGATCACCAGCAGGCTCTCTCCCGCGCCACCGCCCTCCTCAAGCCCCAAGCTGTCGAACAGCAGCTCCCACGCCGTGATCGACGTCAGCGGCAGCCCCGCCGCCTCGGCGAAGCCCAGGCTCGTCGGCTTCTTCCCCACGAGCCTTTCGTCCACCGCCTGCAACTCCGCGTTCGAGCCCGGACGGGTCAGGTCGCCGGCGTAATACACCTCGTCCCCAACCTCAAACCACGCCACCTCCGGTCCAACCTCGCGCACCACGCCCGCCGCGTCGTAGCCCAGAACGTGCACGTCGAACGCCGCCGGCCGGCCACCGCGCACCTTGACGTCCACGGGGTTCACCGACACGCCCTTGACCTCCACCAACAGGTCGCGCGGGCCGACGTCCGGCGTATCGGCGTCAAACGCGATCAGCGCGTCGGGCTCTGAGATGGGGCCGGGCCGTCGGTATCCAATCGCACGCATGAGCAAGCCTTTCAGAATCAATGAGCGTCGCCACCCAGTATGACGCCCGCCCGCGTCCCGCCCCGATGGCGCGATACGACGCGCCTCGCGTCACACGCGACACGCCGCGTCCCCCACCGCCCGGATACCCTCCCGCCATGCGATTCGCCCTCGTCACCGACGCCTGGTTCCCGCAGGTCAACGGCGTGGTCCGCACCTGGGACCAGGTCACCCAGCAGATGCGCGAAATGGGCCACGAAACCCTCGTGGTCAGCCCGGCCGACTTCAAGACCATCCCCGCGCCCCGCTACCCCGAGATCAAACTCGCGCTCCTGCCCCGGCGGAAGCTCTCGCGCACGCTTAGCGACTTCCGGCCCGACGCCGTCCACATCGCCACCGAAGGCACCTTGGGCATGGCCGGGCGCGCCTGGTGCCGCCGGCGCAAACGCCCCTACACCACCAGCTACCACACCCAGTTCCCGATGTATCTCAAGTCGTACTTCGGCATCCCCCCCAAGCTCACCTACCGCTTCATCCGGTGGTTCCACGGCAAGGCCCAGGCCACGCTCGTGCCCACCAAGACCATCAAGGACGAACTCAAAAAGCACGCCAAGATGGACCGCATCGTCGTCTGGTCGCGCGGCGTCGACACCTCGGTCTTCCACCCCTACGAGGGCGAGGCCAGCGCCTACCCCGAAGACCTCCCCCGCCCGATCTTCTTCTACGCCGGCCGGGTCGCCGTCGAGAAGAACCTCGAGGCCTTCCTCTCCCTCGATCTGCCCGGCACCAAGGCCATCGTCGGCGACGGGCCCGCCCGGGCCAAGCTCGAAGCCAAGTTCCCCGGCGTCTACTGGGCCGGCTACCAGAAGGGCCAAGACCTCGGCCGACACTTCGCCGGCGGAGACGTGTTCGTCTTCCCCTCCAAGACCGACACCTTCGGCGTCGTCCTCATCGAAGCCAACGCCTGCGGAGTCCCCACCGCCGCCTACCCCGTCACCGGGCCCATCGACGTCGTCCAAAACGGCGTCACCGGCGTCCTCCACGACGACCTCAAACAAGCCTGCCTCGACTGCCTCAACCTCGACCCGCAAGCCTGCATCGACTATGGCCAAGCCAACACCTGGGAGCGGTGCGCCCAGACCGTCCTCGATAACGCCGCCGTGTCCGGCTAGCGCCTAACCCCTAGCGACGGACGCCCGGCTCACGCCTTCATCACCCCGCCGAGGATGAGTCCGGCCACCACGATCGCGATCACGATGCGGTAGTAGCCGAACACCTCGAGCCCGCGCTTCTTGAGGTACCCCACCATCCATTTGACCGACACCACCGCGGAAATCCACGCGGTCACGCTGCCGATCATCATCACCCACCAGCCGTATTCGCGGGCCATCCAGGCGATCATCAGCACCTGCTCTTCGACGCCGTCTCCGTCGAGATCGACCTGTACCGAATCGAGCACGGCCTTGTAGACCGTCGCCGCGCACAGCGTGATCACACCCAGCAGGAAGCTGAACTCCACCGCCGACGCGACGCTCAGGCCGACCAGAAGCCCGCCCACAATCGTCGCCAGGCTACGGCTGGTCCCGGGCAGCATCGCTACGCACTGCATCAAGCCGATGATCAGCGCCATCCGCCAAGTGAGCAGCTCGAGCGCCTTTCCCTTGTCCGCAGAGGGCGCGACCTCTTCGTCGGGGCCCTTTCGAGAGCGTCTGTTCCACCGGCAGACGGTCAGAATCGCCACGCCCCCCACAAACCACGCGCCCACGATGAACCAGGGGTGGAACAGGTGCTCCTCGATCTTGTCGTCGAACAGCACGCCCAGGATCGCGGCAGGCATGAACGCCGCCACAAGGTTCAGGCCGAGTTGGAAGCCGTCCTTATCGCCCGGACCGACGCCAACCTTGCCGGCCCATCCGATCGCCGACTGCTTCACCCGGCCCCAGTAGAGCCCGAGCACCGCCACGATCGCCCCCGCCTGGATACAGATCGCGTACGCGTTCGCCGCACGCTCGGCCTCGGGAGACTCGGTCCCAATCCCCAGCAACGCTTGGGTGACCAGCAAATGGCCCGTCGAACTCACCGGCAGGTACTCGGTCAGCCCTTCGACCAACCCCAAGATGACGGCTTCCCACCACGACATGGCGGGGATGGTAACGAAGCCGGCGCCTCTCGCGCAACGCCCTCGCCGGCGATGCAAGTTCACGTTCCGAGAAACTCAGACCCACTTGGTGCCGCAACGAACCCGCCGCCGATCCGCGCCGTAACGCCGGCAGCACGCCTGCACATCCCGAAACCCGCCTTTGCACGGAGCCGCCCATGACCGCCCCCGCGCCGCGTTGTCGTCCATTGCAACCCACGTCGTCCGCCGACTGGGCCGCCTACTTCAGCCGGAACACGCCCCGCTGGGACGGCGTGCCCGCCGCCGAACGCGACGAACTGTCCCCCTGCGACCGGCTCACCATCGCACGCTCGATCGCCGAGTTCCAGGTCGGCGAGAGCGGCCAAGGCCGAACCCTCAAGCGCCT
>JBCCXV010000246.1:0-4419 GCA_039191195.1 Planctomycetota bacterium | reverse complement strand
CTGTCGTGGACCCGCAAGATCAGCCACCCCAACGAGATGCTCAAGAAGGGCGACGTGTGCAAGTGCGTCGTCCTCGAGGTCGACCAGAAGAAGCAGCGCGTGGCCCTGGGTCTCAAGCAGCTCTCGGAAGACCCCTGGCTCGAAGCCATCCCGTCGGCCTACCAGCCCGGCATGATCGTCCACGGCAAGGTGACCAAGATCACCAACTTCGGCGTGTTCGTCGAGCTCGAGGAAGACCTCGAAGGCCTGCTGCACATCTCCGAGCTCGCCGACCATAAGGTCGAGAGCCCGCAGGACGTGGTCCAGGCCGACCAGGACCTCGAGGTCAAGATCCTCCGCGTCGACCTCGACGACCGGAAGATCGGCCTGTCGCTCAAGCGCGCCCAGTGGACCGCCGACCAGGAAGCCGCGGCCGAGCACCTCGAACCCCGCGGCGGCGGCCTCGGCGGCTTCGGCGAGCACGACGCCCTGGGCACCGACAAGATCACCTTCGGAGAAGGCGGCGCGTCGACCGGCGGCTAACGCCCCGACGCACTGGCCAAACCCGAGGCGACCTCGACGCAACCCCCAAGCCTGCCCGGTTCATCGCCGGGTAGGCTTTTTTCTTTCCCACACGGACCCCGTTATGAGCACCGCCGCCCCCGAAGCCCCGAGCTATTCGCGCAGCGAGATCACCTGTCGGCTGATGGTTGGGCTCGAGGTCCACGTCGAACTGGCCACCCGCACCAAGATGTGGACCGCTGCGCCCAACGTCGCCCATCCGGAGTTCGACGGCGCCGACCCCAACACCCTCCTGAGCCCCGTGGTCATCGGCATGCCCGGCACGCTGCCGGTGATGAACCGCCAGGCGCTGGAGATGTCGGCCCGGGTCGGCCTGGCCCTGGGCTGCACCATCGCGCCCTTCACCAAGTGGGACCGCAAGAGCTACTACTACCCCGACCTCCCCAAGAACTACCAGATCAGCCAGTACGACCTGCCGCTCTGCGAGCACGGCGCGTTCGAGCTGCCCGGGCCCGACGGCCGGCCTTCGGGCAAGACGATCGGCATCACTCGGGCGCACCTGGAAGAAGACGCCGGCAAGCTCCAGCACGAGGCGCCGGGCGGTGCGCCGATCCCGCACTCGATCGTTGATCTCAATCGGGCCGGCACGCCGTTGTTGGAGATCGTCACCGAGCCCGACTTCGGTTCGGCCGACGAAGCCGTGGCGTTCTGCATGGCCTTGCGCGACCTCTGCCGACACCTTGGCGTTACCGAGGGCGTCATGCAGAAGGGCCACATGCGGTTCGAGCCCAACATCAACGTTGTGATCACCGCGCCCGACGGCGAGGTGTTCAAGACCCCGGTCGTCGAGATCAAGAACCTCAACTCCTTCCGGGCGGTGCACGGGGCCATCACGCACGAGTTCGAACGCCAGGTCGACGAGTGGCTCGCCACGGGCAAGGTCATGGGCGCCGGCGCCAAGTCGACCCGCGGCTGGGACGACGCCAAGCTCGTCACCACGCCCCAGCGCGAGAAGGAAGACGCCCACGACTACCGCTACTTCCCCGACCCCGACCTCACGCCGGTGAAGCTCGACGCCGGCTACATCGAAGAGCTGCGCGCGGCGCTGCCCGAGCCGCCGGTCGCGCGGTACGTGCGGTACCTCGACGGGGTCGGGCTCAAGCCGGAAGACGCCCGGGCCATTCTCGACGAGCCTGGCCTCACGCAGATGTACGAGGGCGTCGTGGCCGTGGGCGGCGACGCGAAGAAGGCCGCGGTCACGCTGCTCAACGCCGGCGCCAAGCTGGCGAACGAGCGCGGGGTGTCGGTGGCGGACCTGGGCGCGTCGCCCGAGCAGATCGCCGGGGCGTTGAAGCTCGCGGCCGACGGCACGATCTCGGCCGGCGCCGTGGAGAAGGTCATCGCGCTCGCGTGCGACTCCGACGACCCCGCCGACCGGCTCGCCGAGCGGGGCGGCTTGGTGCAGGTGAGCGACGACTCGGCGCTCGAGGCCTGGGTCGACGAGGCGATCGCCAACCCGAAGCTCGCCAAGGCGGTCGAGGACGTGAAGGCCGGCAAGGCCAAGGCCGTCGGCGCCATCATGGGCGCGGTGATGAAGCTCTCGAAGGGCCAGGCCAACCCGCAGGTCGTCTCAAAGATGATCCTGGGCAAGCTGGGCGGGTCGTAGGGCCGGTCTTACCCCGGCGGGGCAGACGGGTGAATCCGGGAACAAGGCCCGCCCCGAAGGCGTTGTGTAGCCATGCAAAGACGCACCCCCCGCGCGATCCGTCTGTTCTTCTTGTCCGTGGCCTGCGGGCTGCTCACGGCCTGCGGGCCGGCGTCGGCCGAGGTCCCCCAGGGCCAGCCCGAGCCCGAAGGCGGCGAACGGCCCGCCTACAAGGCCGAACTCGGCGAGCCGCTCGTGCTCTCGGACGACGCCTGGCGTGACCGCCTGACCCCGGAGGAGTTCTACGTGCTCCGCAAACACGGCACCCAGCGCGCCTTCACCGGCGACCTCTGGGACCACAAAGACGACGGCGTCTACGCCTGCGCCGGCTGCGGGCTCGCCCTGTTCGATTCGTCCACCAAGTTCACCAGCGGCACCGGCTGGCCCAGCTTCACGGCGCCGGTCGACACCAGCCATGTCAAGCTCGTCGAAGACACTTCCTACGGCATGGTCCGCACCGAGGTCCTCTGCGCCCGCTGCGGAGGCCACCTAGGCCACGTCTTCAATGACGGCCCGGCCCCCACCGGCCAGCGCTGGTGCATCAACTCGGTGGCGCTGGACTTCTGGCCGCGTGCGATGATCGCCGATGCCGATGCCGATGCCGATGCCGATGCCGATGCCGATGCCGATGCCGGGGCCGCTTCGCACGAGCCCGGCCCGCCCGCGACCCAGCCCGGCAACTGACACCAAGACGCGGCCGCCCGGTCGGCCCGCCTGCGATGGGGTCTATGCTCACGGCTGCCACACGCCAGGAGCGACGCATGTCGACCGCCGAGAACGTCTATCCCGTGAAGAAGTCCGCCGAGCAGTGGCGGCAAGAGCTCACGCCCGACGAGTTCCGCATCACCCGCGAAGCCGGCACCGAGCGGGCGTTCACCGGGGTCTACTGGGACCACAAGGGCGACGGCGTGTACCGCTGCAAGTGCTGCGGGATCGACCTGTTCGACTCGACCACCAAGTTCGACTCCGGCACCGGCTGGCCGAGCTACTTCGACGAGACCCAACCCGGCCGTGTCGAGAGGATCGAAGACCGCTCCCTGGGCATGGTGCGCGTCGAGGCCCGGTGCGCGAACTGCGGCGCCCACCTCGGCCACGTGTTCCCGGACGGGCCCAAGCCCACCGGCGAGCGCTACTGCATCAACTCGGCCTCGCTCCGCTTCGAAGACCGCTGACCCCCGGAAGTGTGGGCCGGCCGGCCCGCGGTTGGGCTTGGCGCGATACCCTGACGCCGTGCCGAAACGAAGCGGGGCGATGTCGATCACGACCCGGCTGGGCGCCGCGATGCTCGCGGTGATCGCCGGCGCGTGCTTCCTAACCCTGCCCTGGTCGACCGGTTGGATCGGCGACCGCGACAACGACGGCAAGGCCGACTTCGCCGCCAGCCGTCAGTCGCTGGGGGACCAGTACCTCGCCCCGGGGCAAACCCGCGAAACGCCCGCCGCCGAGGCCCGCGACGCGGCAGAGGCCGGCGACAAGGCGGAGGCCGGCGACGAGGCCGCACCGGCGCCCCAACGTTTCGCCTGGGGCAGCGACGCCCTCGGCCGGTCGCTGCTCTGGCGGTGTCTGCTGGGCGGGGCGGTATCGCTTGGGATTGGGATCGCGGCGGCGTCGATCGCCGTGGTGATCGGCGTGACCTGGGGCGCCGTGGCCGGCTACCTGGGCGGCGCCTGGGACGGCGTGATGATGCGCATTGTCGACGTGCTCATCGGCCTGCCTTACCTCTTGCTGGTCGTGCTGATTGACTTCTCGCTCGACGGCCCGATGGAGGCCGGGCTGGGCTGGATCGAGTCCCAGTGGACGGGCAAGGAGCCCGGCGCCGTGTCGAGCACCGCGTCGAGCCTGCTTACGCTTTTGCTGGCGATCGGTTCGCTGAGTTGGCTGACGATGTCGCGCGTGGTGCGGGGCCAGGTGCTGAGCCTGCGCAGCCGCCCGTTCGTCGAGGCCGCCCGCGCCGCCGGCGCCGGGCCCTGGCGGATCCTGCGCCGCCACCTGGCGCCGAACCTGGTCGGCGTGATCGTGGTGTACGCGACGCTCACCGTCCCCATCGCCATCCTCCAGGAGAGCTTCCTGAGCTTCCTGGGCATCGGCGTCGAAGAACCCCTGCCGAGTTGGGGCCTGCTCGCGGCCGACGGCGCCAAACAGCTGCCGGCCCTGGTCTCGCCCTCGCTGAACTTCAACTGGTGGCTGCCGGTGTTCCCCTGCGTGCTGCTGGG
>JBCCXV010000245.1:0-4465 GCA_039191195.1 Planctomycetota bacterium | reverse complement strand
GTCGCTGGCGTCGGGCGCCTTGTCACGCGCCGCGTCCCCGGCCCGTTTGACGGCTTCGTCGAGCACATCGGTCAGGCGCACCGTCCCGCCCTCGCGGGTCTTGAAGGGCTTGTTGTCCTTGCCCAAGATCGTGCCGAAGCCCACGTACTCGAGCGACACGTTGTCCGCCGCCCAGCTGGCGCTGCGGGCCACGGAGAAGAACTTCTCGAAGTGGTCTTTTTGTCGGCTGTCGACGACGTACACCAGACGGTCGGCCCCGAGCTCGGCGGCCCGGTAGCGCACGGCGGCCAGGTCGGTCGCGGCGTAGCCGAACCCGCCGTCGCCCTTGCGCACGATCAGCGGGTGCTCCCGGCCTTCGACGAAGGCGCACAGGGCGCCGTCGGAAATCCTGGCGGCCCCCGACGCTTCGAGGTCGTCGGCGACGCCGGGCAGCCGGTCGTTGTAGAAGCTCTCGGGGCACAGGTGCTCGTGCCGTAGCCCGACGCCCAGGCGGGTGAAGACCCGGTCCATGTGCGCGACCGACTCGCCGATAAGCGACTTCCACACCGCCCGGGCTTGCGCTTCGCCGGCCTGCAGCGCCACGACGCGCTCGCGGGCGCGCTTGGCGAAGTCGGGGTCGGCGTCGTCGCGCTTCTTGGACTCCTGGTACAGCGTGTTGAGGTCGGCGATGCCGCCGGAGCTCTCGGGCGACCAGCCGGTGTCGATGAGGTGTTCGAGCAGCATGCCGAACTGGGTGCCCCAGTCGCCGACGTGGTTCTGGCGGATGACCCGGTGCCCGCGGGCCTCGAGCACGCGCGCCATGGCGTCGCCCAGGATCGTCGACCGCAGGTGGCCGATGTGCATCTCCTTGGCGAGGTTCGGGCTGGCGTAGTCGAGGGCGACTTTGCGCGACGGCTCGGCCGGGGCGACGCCCAGCGACGCGTCGCCCAGCTGCGCCACGGCGGCGTCGGCCAGCGCAGATGGCTCGAGCGTCAGGTTCAAGAAGCCCGGGCCGGCCACGGACACCCCGGCGAGCTCGGGCATCGCCTGCAAGGGCTCGACCAAGGCCTCGGCGAGCTCGCGCGGCTTGCGCCGCAACGGCTTGGCCAGGGCCATGGCGCCGTCGAGTTGGAGGTCGCCGAACTCGGCCCGGGCCGAGGCTTTGAGCCGGGGGTCTGCCCGGTCGGGGTCGACGCCGAGGGACTCGGACGCGGCGGCCCGGAAGCGGTCTTCGATCTTCTGCAAGAGGTCGGCCATGGGCGGGGCATGGTGAGCAGGACCAAGGGCCCCGTCAAACCCGAGACATATAGAAGATCGGGCCGACTTACCGGAACGGGCGAAACGACCTCATCCGGCCGATATCGCGTAGTAGCGGGCGACGCTAGGCTCTCGCCCCGCGATGCCAACGTCGCTCAGGAGGTCCCCCACGCATGTGCGGAATCGTCGCCTATATCGGCCCCAAGCCCGCCGCCCCGCTTCTGCTGGAAGGCCTCAAGCGCCTGGAGTACCGCGGGTACGACTCGGCCGGCGTGGCCGTGATCGAGTCTTCGGGTCATAGCGAGCCGGCGCGGTCGCGCGTCGTCCGGGCCGTCGGCCGGGTGAGCGTGCTCGAGCACCGGCTGTCCGAGCAAGCCGAGCCCGTGACCGGCCGGCTCGGCATCGCCCACACCCGATGGGCGACGCACGGCGAGGTGACCGAGCCCAACGCCCACCCCCACTCGGCCGTCACGAAACAGGGCCACCACGTCTCGATCGTGCACAACGGCATCATCGAGAACTACGCGTCGCTGCGTCGGTACCTCGAGTCGCGCGGGCACGCGTTCGAGGGAGAGACCGACACCGAGGTCTTGGCCCACCTCATCGCCGAGTTGTACCCGGATGAAAACGACACATCGACAGCGCTCGGCGCGGCCGACGCGCTCGAGCAAGCCGTACAAACCGCGTTGCGGGAAGTCGTGGGCGCCTACGCCATCGCGGCGGTGTGCTCGGCCGAGCCCCACACGCTGGTGGCGGCGCGCAAGGGCAGCCCGCTGATCATCGGCCTGGCCGATCGGGGGTACGTCGTTGCTTCGGACGCCTCGGCGATCGTGGCGCACACGACCCAGGCCATCCACCTGGACGACTACCAAGTCGCGCGCCTCTGCGCCGGCCCGGGCGTGGCGGGGCTGGCCTCGGGCGACGACCCCTCGGGCTGGGGCATCGACTTCCGCACGACCACGCTCGAGAACGAACCCGTTTCGCCGGCGGTGCAAGAACTCGAGCTCGACCTCCAACAGATCGAGCTCGGCGGGTTCGAGCACTACATGCTCAAGGAGATCTACGAGCAGCCCGAGGCGCTGCGGACCTGCCTCCGCGGGCGCATCGATCGGCGGGAGGGCCGCGTCGTGCTCGGCGGGCTGTCCGAACACGCGCGCGACCTGGCCCGGGCCTCCCGGTTCGTCGTGACCGGGCAAGGGACGGCGTACCACGCGGCCTTGCTGGGCGCCTACCTGTTTGAAGACCTGTCCAAGACCCCGGCCGTGGCGGCCTACGCCAGCGAGTTCCGGTACCGCAACCCGATCATCGAAGACGGCACGGTGATCGCGGCCGTGAGCCAGTCCGGCGAGACCGCCGACACCCTGGCGGCCCTCACCGAGGCCCGCGAGCGCGGCGCGCTTGCGCTAGGCGTGGTCAACGTCGTGGGCTCGACCATCGCCCGCAGCACCGACGCCGGCGTGTACCTGCGCGTCGGGCCGGAGATCGGCGTGGCCAGCACCAAGGCCTTCCTCGGCCAGGTGTGCGTGCTCACGCTCCTGGCCCTGAGCGTCGGCCGGCGGCGTTACCTGTCGCCCGAGCAGGTCAGCCGATACCTGGACGAGCTCCAAGCGATCCCGGACCACGTCGAGCGTGTGGTGCAGCAGTCCGACCAAATCCGCAAGGCCGTCGAGCAGGTGGTCGACCGGGACAACTGGCTATTCCTGGGGCGCGGCTACAACTTCCCGGTGGCGATGGAGGGCGCGCTCAAGCTCAAAGAGATCAGCTACATCCACGCCGAAGGCATGCCCGCCGCCGAGATGAAGCACGGCCCGATCGCGCTGATCGACAAGGGCATGCCGGTGGTGTTCGTCACGCCGCGGGGCAGCCAGTACGACAAGGCGATCTCGAACATCGAAGAGGTGCGCGCCCGGGGCGGGCGCATCCTGGCCGTGGCGGACGAGGGCGACGACCAGATCGACCGCTACGCCGACTTCGTGTTCCGGGTGCCGCACGTGAGCGAGGCGCTGCAGCCGCTGGTGACGACCGCCCCGCTGCAACTACTCGCCTACCACGCGGCGGTGCTCCGCGGGCACGACGTCGACAAGCCCCGCAACCTCGCCAAGAGCGTGACCGTCGAGTAGACGACGTATCGTGCGGCTTCCTTCCAAGCGGAAAGCGAGGCCCCGATGTTCGAGCGCGAGACGACCATCCTGCGGTTCATGCAGTCCTACGGCGACGACCTGCTGGCCGACATCGAGCCCGAGGCCATGTGCCGGCAACCCGTGACCGGGATCAATCACCCGGCGTGGGTCCTCGGGCACCTAGCCGTCGCCGCCGACCACCACAGCCAGTACGCGGGGGCAACCCCGCAACTCGGCGAAGACTGGAACCAGCGCTTCGGTTTCGCCTCGGTCCTCACCGACAACCCCGACGACTACCCGTCGAAGGACGACCTCATCGAGGCCTGGCACACGGCCAACGAGCGTCTGATCGCCGCCGCGGCGTCGGCCGACAAGGCGCTGCTCGACGAGCCTACGCGCGGCCCGCTGGTGTCGGCGCTGCCGACCTGCCGGGACTTCCTGGCGTTTTCCATGACCGGGCATACGTCGATGCACCTGGGCCAGCTCTCGGCGTGGCGCCGGGCCGACGGCCGCAAGCCGTTGTTCTGATCGCGCGACGCCGCAGCGGTAGACTCGGGCCATGAAACGAGCCTCCCGATTGATCGCGCTGTTCGTGCTGGCCGCCGGCCCCTTCGCCTGCGGGCCCACGGCGTACTTCAATGTCCCGTCGGACGAAGGCGACTGGTTCGCCCTGAACTCGGCGAATGCGGGCACGGCCCGGGCCGTGTCGGAAGTCGCGCTAGCCCGGGTGGTGGCCGACTCGGGGGCCCCCAGCCCCTTCGAGTATCTGCTGCCCGAAGGCGCCGCGATCCAGACCTACCGCAAGGCCGGGGCGGCGCTGGGGCCCTCGGCCCTGGTGCCCAGCGAACAGTCCCCGGCCGGGACCCCGCTGTTCGCCGTGCGGTCGGTTCGGGTCCGCGGGACCGAGGCCCAGGTCGAGGTCATCCGTCCCAGCGGCGTGTTCGACTGGGAACTGGTCGATGTCGACCTCGTCTGGAACCTGTGCGACGGGTGGCGCGTCGATCTGGCCAGGCCTCGGCGTGTCCAAGTTGAGGCGCCCAATCGGTCGACGTTTATAGAAGACGCCGCGGCCGAGACCCAGCCCGCCGGCGACCCGACCTGACCGCCCC
>JBCCXV010000244.1:0-4470 GCA_039191195.1 Planctomycetota bacterium | reverse complement strand
GTTCACCTCGATCACCCACGGCCGACCCGCCCCGTCCACCATCACGTCCACCCGGCTCACGTGCCGACAACCCATCACCCGGTGCGTCGCCTCGGCCATCGCCACCGCGGCCTCGGCCGTCGCGGCGCTCAGCCCCGCGGCCTCCGCCCCGATCAGGTATCGCGTGTCGTCGCGGCTGTATTTGGCCGCGTAGTCGTACACGCCGTCGACCGCGACCGCCGGCTCGATCCGCACCAGCGGCAGGGCGTTGCCCACGCCGGCGTCGTCCTCCAAGACCCCCACCGTCAGCTCGGGACCCTCGATCACGCGCTCGATCAGCACCCGCTCCGAGACGGCAAATGCCGCGTCGATCGCCGCCGGCACCGCGTCCGCCGATCGGCACACGTGCACGCCGATGCTCGACCCCTGGTCGATCGGCTTCACCGCCACCGGCCCATCGATCGGGCTCGGGCCCGGCTCGGTCAGCTCCACCGACTCGGGCGTGTCGATCCCCGCCTCGCGTAGCGCGGCCTTGGTCACGGCCTTGTCGATGCACCGCGCCGCCGCCGCCGACCGCGTCCCGACGTATCGCGCGCCCAGCCGCTCAAGCTCGGCCTGCATCCCCCCGCCCTCGCCCCAGCGCCCGTGCAGCACCGGGAACACCACCCCGCCCGCGTGCTCGGCCACCCAACCGTCGACCGCGTCGAGCCCAATCGCTCCCCCCGCCGGCCCCGCGTCCGCCTCGGCCACGCGAGGCCCCGCCGCCCGCAGCGCCACCGCCACCCGCTCCCCCGACTGCAGGCTCACCGGCCGCTCGGGGTCCGGCCCGCCCCGCACCACCAGCACATCGAGCGACGCTACCACCATCACCCGCCTATCGACCGCCCATCCGCTCACCCACCAATCCGCTGGCCCCCAGGCTCAATCGCTCAGCACCACCACGTCCCGCGGATCGACCGTCACCACCACCTGCCCGCCGCCCGGCCCCAGCCGCGGGTTGAGCTCGAACACCTTCAACGGCGTGTCCGCCACCGTCACGCGGTGCTGGGCCATCTCCCCGAGGTACACCGCGTCCTGCCGCTCGGCGACGAACGTGTTCACCGCCGACGACGCCCCCGCCTCCAGCCCGCCGTGCCCGTTGACCGCCTCAAGCCGCAGCGCCTCCGGCCGCACCGAGCACGTCACGTTCCCCGTCGCCGGCAGGTCCTCGGGGAACACCGACGACTCCAGCATCCCCGCCGCGCTCTCCAGTGTCACCCGGCCGTCGGCCCGAGACTTGACCTCAGCCGACAGGAAGTTGGTCTCGCCCAGGAAGTCCGCCACGAATCGATTCGCAGGCCGCTCATACAGCTCGCGCGGCGGGCCGACCTGCATCACCCGCCCCTGACTCATCACCGCGACCTGGTCCGCCATCGACAGCGCCTCCTTCTGGTCGTGCGTGACGTACACGCCCGTCAGCCCCGCCGTCTTGCAAACGTGACGGATCTGCTCGCGCATCTCCAGCCGCAGCTTCGCATCCAGGTTGCTCAGCGGCTCGTCCAGCAGTAGCAGCCTCGGCTCGACCACCAGCGCCCGCGCCAACGCCACGCGCTGCTGCTGACCGCCGGATAGCTGATTGGGCTTGCGGTCGGCGTACTCGGTGATCTGCACCAGCTTCAGCGCCCGATCGACGCGCTCCTGCCGCTGCGCCGCCGAGACCGTCTTCTTGCGGCTGCCCACCGTCAGCCCGAACGCCACGTTCTGTCGCACCGTCATGTGCGGCCACAACGCGTAGCCCTGGAACACCATCCCGGTTTCGCGTCGGTTGACCGGCAGCTTGGTCACGTCGTCGTCGCCGAACTTGATCGTGCCCGACGTGGGCTCGATGAACCCCGCCAGCATGCGCAGCAGCGTCGTCTTTCCGCAGCCCGACGGCCCGAGCAGGAAAAACAGGTCGCCCGCCCCGATTGTCAGATCGACATCATCGACCGCAACCGTCGAGCCAAACGCCTTGCGCAGCTTGTGCAACGTCACCGGGACCATCGCGGCGGAGTCTACACCCCCGCCCACCCCCGCTCCGCGTCAGGGATCGATCGAGATCACCGCCGCCATGTGCCCCGTGCGCGCCGCCCCGCCGTGCGTCACGTCGCGGCGGTAGCTGAAGAACAGGTCCGCCTCGACGTACGTGCACGCCCCCGGCCCGCCGGCGGCCGGGCGATCGATCGACCCCGCCGCCACGCCCGCCGCGATCAGCCGACGGACGACCGCCTCCGCCAGATCAACATGCGGCCGCTCGCCCCAGCCCGGCTCACCCCGCCGCACGCATGCCCCCAGCCCCGCCGCGTCGAACGCCTCGGCCACCTCCTCACCCACCTCAAACCGATCGACCCCGATGCAGGGCCCCACCGCCGCCACCAAGCCCACCGGAAGCGCAGCGCCCGGTTGGGTCGCCCCACCCATCCCCGCGACCTCGCCGGTTGCCCCCGCCACCCCGCCAGCCACCCGCCGCACCGCCCCAACACTCGC
The DNA here is from genome assembly GCA_039191195.1 of Planctomycetota bacterium. Lineage (GTDB taxonomy): Bacteria > Planctomycetota > Phycisphaerae > Phycisphaerales > Phycisphaeraceae > JBCCBV01. The sequence goes on along the minus strand of JBCCXV010000244.1, from coordinate 1,986 downwards.
CTCCACCACCCCCGCCAGCACGCCACGCCACCCCGCGTGCACCGCCCCAACCGCCCGCCCATCCGCCGTCGCCAGCAGCACCGGCACGCAGTCCGCCGTCCGCACCGTCAGCATCGGCCCCGCCACCGCGGTCACCAGACCGTCCGCCGACGGCACGTCCGCTTCCCGCGGCGGCTTGTCGCGATCGACTTCCCACACCTGCGCTCCGTGACACTGCACCGCCGCGAACCGTGGTCGACGCTCCAGCCGAAGCGCCGCCCGCAGCCGCCGGAAATTCTCCGACACCGATGTGTTGTGATCCCCTTCGCCCGGCCGAGCGTTCTTACGCAGCGACCCCAGGTTCAGCGATGCGTAGGGGCCCCGACTTAGCCCACCCACCCGCGTGCTGAACCCGTGACGCACCCCCGCCGCCGCGAGCAGCGGCGAGCGCAGCGTGGCTAGGCCGTTGGCGTGGGTCACGAGGTCGAGCATGCGGGCAGGCTATCGAGCGATTTGGCGATTTGGCGATTTGGCGATTTGGCGATTTGATGCACGGGCAGAAGCCGATCGCCCAATCACGAAATCGCCAAATCGCCAAATGCCTTACGAGATCACCATCGAACGATCGTTCCACGCCACCCACGCCCTGCGCCTGCCCGACGGCTCGCTCGAGCCCGTCCACGCCCACGACTGGCCCGTCCGCCTCACGGTCGCCGCCGACGCGCTCGACGCGATGCAGTGCGTGATGGACTTCCACGACCTTGAGCCCGCGCTCGACGCCGTGCTCGCCACCCTCGACGGCAAGCACCTCAACGACGTCCCCCCCTTCGACACCCCCGCCTGGAACCCCTCGGCCGAGCGCGTCGCCGAGCACGTCGCCACCCAAGTCGGCAAGTCAATCCCTGCCCCCGCCCGCCTCATCGCGTGCCAAGTCGGCGAGGCCCCCGGCTGCTACGCCACCTACCGCCCCATCTAGCGCTGTCATCCCGTTTAGCCCAGCGCCCGAAGGGCGCGGCTCGCGCCACCACCCTCAAGGCGGCGGCGCCGGCGCCCCCACCGTGTACCCCGCCTCGCCGCGCAGCTTCCGCAGGATGTCGGCATGGATGCGATCGTCCTTCAACGCCTCGTTGTGCGCGTCCTGCAGCGTGCCGTTGCTCACCCAGTACGGCGTTTCGCCCGGCGGGGCCGCGTTGTCGAAGCCCACGATCCCGTCGCCCAGCCGCACGTAAGGCACGATCTCGTAGTCCCGCTCGGTCTGCAGCCGACGGATCGTCCCCATGAACGGCAGCAGCGGGTTGAGCGCGATCAACATCGGGTCCGGCGCCGGCGCGAGCGCGGCCTGCGACCCACGCAGCGGCACGCTGATCGTGTACAGCGTGTTGAGCTTGAGCCGTTTGCGGTTCTCCCCCTCTCTCGGCGGCGCGGCCGCGTACACCGCGACCACCCCGCCCATGCTCAGCGCCACCGCGTCGACCTCGATCGTCTCGTTGGGGTCGTCCGACGGGTACGCCGCCTCCAGCGCGTCGATCACCTTGTCCCGGCTGCCCTCATAGGTGACGGCAAACGGGAACGACACGCCCACGATCCGGTCGTCGCCGGTCGCCGCCTGATAGCGCTCGGTCAGCCGCGTGATGTTGCCGCCCCAGTCGCCCCAGCCGTTGAGCAGCAGCAGCGGCCGCTGCAAGGGCTGCGGGTCGGCTTCCATCGTCTCGAGCTCCGTGGCCGCCGTCTCACGGTCCAGCGGCAGGGACGGGTTCGTGTGGTCGGTCACCGAGCACCCCGCCGCCAGCAAGGCCACGACTACGGCCGCCAGCCCCGCCCGCCAGTTCCGTCCTATCCCGCCGTCGCTGCCTGGCTGCATCGCGCTCGCTCCGGTCCTACGCGGGCAACTCGCCGCGCCGCCGCCCCTTATACTCCGCTATACCTCTTGGGACACCGTGTGGCACAGCGGAGGGGAACATTCAGGACGCCCAAGCCGGCCGTTAGTCACCCCAGGCTCGGCCGGTG
>JBCCXV010000243.1:0-4489 GCA_039191195.1 Planctomycetota bacterium | reverse complement strand
GTGGGCCGGTTCGGACGGCGAACGGTTTTGGGTGATCGACGCGGCGAGCGACGACGAGCGGGTGGCGCACCTGGGCGCCGTGCGGGTGGCGCGTACGGCCGACACGGACCCGCTTCGGATGAGCGCGGCGTCGGCGCCGGACCTGCTGGGGATGCGGCCCTTGCCACCCCTCGTGGCCGAGCCGCCCGTGATTGAGGCGGTGGCCGGCGGGTACCGGTTTGTCCGGCCGGACGACGCGGTGCGGATCACGGTGTCGCCGGAGGACTGGTCGCCGGTGCGGGTGGAGGTGTTGGACGACGCGGGGTGGCCGGTGGTTCGTTCTGAATTATCTGGGAATGTGACGGCGAAGCTGAATCAGGTGGACCCTGCCCGTTGGCCGAGCCTGCCGAAGACGGCGACGGTGCGGCCGATCCGGCCGGACGGTGAGCCGGACTCGTCGCGGATGGAATTGGTGATCGCAAGAATCGACGCCCGCAAGGCCGTGCGGGACGACTGGTTCGACTTCGATGCGCTGGTGAATGCGCTGCGGGTCGACGAGGTGGTGGATTTGGACGGGGTTCGGGATTCGGAGGACGGCGAGTAGGCTTGGCGGACGTCCAACCCGGGGAGGCGTCATGGTGCCAAACGATATTCGCGCGAAGCTCACACGCCGCCCGTTTCAGCCTTTGCGGATTCATCTGTCCGACGGCTCATCGCATGAGGTTTCTGACGAGACGCATGCGACGGTGTCACTAATGGAGCTTGCGATCGGCGTCGAGCCTGACGATTCGGGGCTGCCGCGCCGCGCGATCTACATCGACCCGCGGCACGTGACGCGGATCGAGCCGATCGTGCCGGGCACGACGCCCGGCGGCGGGTCGACGAACGGCAACTGAGGCCGCTGCGCCTTATTCGCCGGGGATGTACGAGATGACGCCGTCCCAGGGCGAGCTGGCGGTGGCGTAGAGCTTTTTGGGGATTCGGCCGGCGAGGAAGCTGAGTCGTCCTGCGGCGCAGGCGCACCGCATGGCGTGGGCCATGCGTAGCGGGTCTTGGGCGTGGGCGATAGCGGTGTTGAGCAGGACGCCGTCGGCGCCGAGCTCCATGGCGACGGAGACGTCGGAGGCGGCGCCGACGCCGGCGTCGACGATGACGGGGTAGTCGGGGTCGCCGTCTTTGAGGGTCTCCAGGATGATGGCGATGGCGCTTCGGTTGAGCACGCCCTGGCCCGAGCCGATAGGCGAGCCGGCGGGCATGACGCTGGCGGCGCCGGCGTCTTTGATCTTCGACGCCATCACCGGGTCGTCGCTGGTGTAGCAGAGGACCTGGAAGCCGTCGGCGGCGAGCTCTTTGGTCGCTTCGAGCGTGCCGACGGGGTCGGGCAGGAGGGTTTTCTTGTCGGCGAGGACCTCGAGCTTGACCCAGTCTTTGCCGGGGTTGTCGAGCTGGTCGAGGAGTTCGCGGCCGAGGCGGGCAACGCGGACGGCGTCGTCGGCGTCGAAGCAGCCGGCGGTGTTGGGGAGGATGGTGTAGCGGTCGGTGTCGATGAACTCGAGCAGCGACTGGCCGGCGTCGTTGTAGAGGCGCTCGCGCCGCACGGCGACGGTGACGGCCGAGGCGCCGGAAGCGTCGAGACACCGCTGCATGGTGAGGAAGTCGGCGTACTTGCCGGTGCCGACGATGAGGCGCGACGCGAGGGTTCGGCCGGCGACGGCGAGGGGGCCGTCGAGCTCGGCGGGGATGGCGGGGGTCGTGGGCACGGTCGGGGCTTCGGTGGGCGTCATGACGATGCGTCTCAACGGGGTCCAAGCGGCGCGGACACGGCTGGGTGACCTTCCGGGGGCCGGGGGGCTTAGCCGCCGCCGACGAGGGTGACGAGTTCGATGCGGTCGCCGGTCTCGACGGGGGTTTGGGGGTGCTGCTTCTTGGGGGCGACGGCGCGGTTGCGTTCGACGGCGACGGGCTGGTCGTCGAGGCCGAGCTCGCGCAGAAGGTCGGCGATGTTTTGGGCGGCGACGGCCCTGGTCTCGCCGTTGAGGGTGATCTCGGGCATGGGGTCACGATACGGCTGCGGGGCGGGCTCCGCTACACTGCGTGTGTGACGGTTCCCACTGATGCCGCCGACGTGTCCGCCCCGGAGAGCCCGCCCGGAAGCGCCCCGGGAGACGCTCCCGCAAGCCCCCCGGAAACGGATGCGCAGGGCGCGGCTGTGGAGGGGTTGGCCTCGGCGTTCGCGGGCCTGTCGACCGAGCAGCTCGCGGTGAAGGTGGAGGCGGCGCTGCTGTCGGCCGAGCGGCCTTGGACGGCCGGCCGTCTGGCTGAGGCGATGGGCCTAGGCGGCGCCCAGGCGGTGGAGGCGGCCGTCGATCACCTCAACGCCGAGTACGAGCGGGCCGGGCGCGCGATGCGTGTCGAGGCCGTGGCCGGCGGGCTACGCGTGGTGACGCGCCCGGAGCACGCCGATGCGGTCCGGGCCGTGCAGAAGCGTGCGGTGGAGTCGAAGCTGAGTGTGGCGGCGATGGAAGCGCTTTCCATCGTGGCGTACCGGCAGCCGATCCAGCGGACGGACATCGAAGCGATCCGCGGCGCGGCCAGCGGCGAGGTGCTGCGGGCGCTGATGGACCGGCGGCTGGTGAAGGTCGTCGGGCGTGCGGAAGAGCTGGGGCGTCCGATGCTGTACGGGACGACGCAGCACTTCTTGGAGGCGTTTGGTCTGACGTCGATCCGCGACCTGCCGAAGGTGGAGGCGATGCCGGCGCCGTCGGGCCCGCCGGCGGAGGCGGGAGTTTCGGCCGAGGCCGCGGCGGCCGCAGACCAAGCGGACGAAGGCGTGTCGGATGCGGGTGCGGAGGCCGGGAGCGACGCCGCGTCGGAAGGCGACGGGTAATCGCTGCGAGCCGCGTTTCTTGAGGAGTCTTATCGATGCCGAGCCGGTTGGAGTTCGCGTGCGGGTGGTGTCGTGGCGGCGTGTGGTTTGCCTTCGCGCTGATGGCGGGTTTGGCGGCGCTGGGCGGGTGTGCTTCGGACACGCACAACGCGCTGGGTCGTGTGATTGTGGGGGTGGGCCCGCGGGCGGAGGTGGTTTCGGACGACGACCCGCGTTTGCGTTCGGCGCCGCCGGCGGCGGGGGTGCGTGTGCAGTCGAAGCTGGACCCGCGTTCGATCGACTCGAAGCCGTTGCCGACGGTGCGCGCCGACGGGGACGGCTGGTTCGTGATCCCGATCGACGCGTTCGGGGCGGGGATCCTGATTTATGAGTTGGAGCTTGAGGTCGAAGGCGGCGGGCTGCTGCCGTTGCGCGGGGCGATTGTGGCGGCGCCGACGTCGCGTGAGCGTGTGCTGGTGACGCTGCCGCCGAGCGACCGTCGGGCGGACCACCAGCCGGATCTGCTGCGGGACACGCTGGAGTTGGGCCGGCCGTACATGCGGGGCGAGCGTTGAGGGCGAGCCCGGCGGGCGCGGGTTCCGTGAGCGAGGGCTTGCGGGAGCGTTCGGCGCGTGGTCGGGGTCGGCGTCGGCTGCGGCTGGGTCGGGCGGCGCCGGCATATGTGGTGGGGCTGACCGGGGCGGCGTTCGCGGCGAGCTACACGCAGGCGAACCTGCTGTTCTGGGCCATGGGCGTGCTGCTGGGGGCGCTGTTGGTGTCGGCGGCATACGCGGTGCTGACGATGCGCCGGTTGGAGCTTCGGCGGGCGCCGGGCAGCGTGGCGGTGGTGGGCGAGGCGCTGCGGCTGCGGTACCGAGTGGTCAACCGCTCGTGGTGGCCCGTGTTCGCGGTGACGGTGCACGAAGTGCTTCCCGCGGGAGAACGCGGGGCGGTGGGCGTTCGGGGTCGGCGCGTGAAAGGCCGTCCGGTGGGCTGGCTCTCGCATTTGGTGGGGGATGAGCCGACGGTGGGCGAGACGGTGTGCTGGCCGCTGCGCCGGGGCGAGCTTGCGTTTGAGGGGGTGGAGCTGCGCAGCGCGTTCCCGTTTGGGCTGATCGACTGCCGTGTGCGTTTCGACCGGCCGGCGTCGGTAACGGTGCTGCCGCAGCTTTACCGTTTGCGCCGTCAGGCGGCGCGGCGTGCGCTGGGCGCGCAGCCGGGTCAGAATCAGCCGCGGGTGCTGAGCCCGGGCGCGGGGTCGGACTTGTATGAGTTGCGCGCGTATCGGGCGGGCGATCCGCCGGCGTCGCTCGATTGGAAGCGTTCGGCGAAGACGGGGCGTTTGATCAGCCGTCGGTACGCGAAGCCCGAGCCGCCGCAGGTGTGGATCGGGGTGGACTTGTCGCGCCCTGGCGCTGCCGGCGAGACGGCTGCGGCGGGCGACGCGCGGGCGCAAGAGCGGGCGTTGTCGTTGGCGGCGTCGCTGGCGTGCGAGGCGTTCTTGGCGGGCATGTGGGTAGGCCTGAGCGTGGCGGGCGCGCCCGGGCACGGTATGGCGCCCCGGGGCGGGCCGGAGCACCGCAGGCGGCTGCTCAAGAGCTTGGCGATGCTGGACGTCGAACGGCTTGGTCGTGGGGGGCCGAT
>JBCCXV010000242.1:0-4502 GCA_039191195.1 Planctomycetota bacterium | reverse complement strand
GATCCGCCCGCCGATTCCACGCCCCCGCTCGCCAGACGCCCCCGCTCAGCCGCGCCCGATCAGCCGCCCCGGTCAGTCGCCACCGACCCACGACAACGGCACCGCGTCCGCCTCGCTCACCCGCCAATCCACCCCGCCCCCCAACGCCTCGGCGGCCTCCGCTAATCGGTCCCGATACACCGGCAGATACGGCCGCTCGGTCCACGTGTGCCCGGGCAGCACCACGGCCTTGCCCCACACCACCAAATCCAGCGCCTGGTGGTGCTGCATCTCCCCGGTCACGTACCCGTCGGCCTCCACCCCCTCGAACAGCTTCCCGCCGGCCCCGACACACAGCGCCACCGTCCGCACCTCGGAATCCGCCCCGCCGAGCTTCGCCCCCGGAGCCCCCAATCTCTCCCGCACCCGCCCCGCCAGCGCACGACCGGTGATCGCCTCACCCAGCCGGACCAGCCGCCCGACCCCCGCCGCCCGGTCCGCCGTCACCGGCTCCGCCGCCAGTTGGAACACGTCGAACGCCGGCTCTTCATACGAGTGGGCCTCCCGCAGCGCCGCCAGCACCCCCGCCAGCCGCGACCCCGGGCAGATCATCTCCAGCCGGGTCTCCTTGACCGTCTCCCGGGTCCCCACTTCGCCGATCGACGGGTTCGCCCCTTCCACAGGACGGAAGCCCCCCACGCCCGCGGTCTCCCACGAGCACTCCCGGTAGTGCCCGATGCCCCCCGCCCCCGCTCCGGCCATCGCCCCGCGGACCTTCTCGGCCTCCGCCACCGGCACAAACACCACGACCTTGAACTCGTCCCGCCGAGCCTCCCTGGGCTCCAACGGCTCGAACACCGCCCCGGGGTCCCCCGCCGCGATCCCCTCGGCGAGCCAGTCGTTCACCCCGCCGCGCACCACGTCCAGCGCCGTATGCGGCGCATACACCGCCACCCCGGCCTGAATGGTGTTTCGCAGCAGCCGCGGCTTCCACGAACGGTCCGTCAGCTCCGTGAGCGGCCCAAAGATGGGCGGGTGGTACGCCACCACCAGCTCACACCCCAGCCCGACCGCCTCGGCCAGAACCCCCTCGGTGTAATCGATACAGAGCAGCGCTCGCGCGACCGCTTGGCCCGCCTCGCCAACCTGCAAGCCCACCTTGTCCCACGGCTCCGCGAGCGCCTCGGGCGCCACAGACCGCAAGACCGATAACACCGTTCCGAGCTCCACGGCGCGAGCATAGTTCCGGCCCCGCGAATGTGCAGGACCCCTCGAAACCCGTCCGATACCGACTCAGCGGGACGGGGTCTGTCCGGGCCCTTCGGCCCAACTCCCACCGGCCGCCGCAGCCCGCTCCGCCATGAGAGACCCCCACATGACCGACACCGCCCACCGCTCCGCCGCCACAACCGCCGGCCGCATCGGCGCCGCCGCCGACCGCAGCGAGCTGCTCCAGGCCGTCGCACGCCGGTCCATGAGCCCAGACCAGCAGGCCGAGGCCCTCCGCGCCGCCCAGGCCCGGGCCGAGCAGCGGGTCAAGCTCGGCATGCAACTCTTCAAGGCCGCCGAGTCCAAGCTCGGCCAGCAGAGCGACCTGCTCGAACGCATCAAGGCCGACCAGCAGAAGCTCCGCGAAGACGTCCAGGACGACGTCGCTCGCACCCTCCAGAGCTACGACCAGTGGATGGGCCAGATCGACGAGTCGTTCACGACCGCCGTCGCCGACCTCCAGAGCCGCCTCGACCATGTCGAGCAGTCCATGGAGTCCAAGCTCCAGGAGATGCGCGGCCTCGCCGACCGCGCCGAAACCATCCTCCGCCTCGTCGAAGCCGATGTCGAAGTCGAACCCGAGCCCGCCCGCGACCCCGTCACCGGCCGTATCGAGGGCGAGCCCATCCCCATGCCCCATTGGCCTTCTATGCAGGCCCAAGACCCCGGAGCCCCCGGCGTCCCAACCGCGCACGCCGTCGAGCGCCCCGACGCCACCGGCGCCGCCCCGCTGCCCATGACCGCGCCCCACCCCACCGAAGACGACCACGCCCCTCGCGCAGACGTCTTCCGACGCGTCCTCGGCCGACTCAAGCAAGACGAAGACCCAGGCCCCGCCGCGGCCTAACGCCAAGCCGCCAACTCCCGCCTTCGCGGCCCTGCTTCCCGAGTGCCGTCAGGGTGATTACTTCCGGGGTCCGCGGGGGATCGCCTAGCCTCACGCCATGTCCGACCCGTTCGACCGCCTGGGCGTCCCCGCAACCTTCGATCTCACCGGCGACCAACTCCGCACGGCACTCGTGCGCGCCTCCGCCGCGCACCACCCCGACCGCTTCACCGACCCCGCCGACCAGGCCACGGCACAGGACGCCATGGCCGAGATCAACCGCGCCCACGACCTCCTGGCCGATCCCATCGCCCGCGCCCGAGCCCTGCTCGCCCGCCTCACCGGCGACGCCGACCCCAGCAACGCCGAAACCGACCCCGCCCCGCCACCCGAACTCCTGATGGAAGTCCTCGACGTGCGCGAGGCCATCGACGACGCCCGCGCCGCCAACGACACCGCCGCGCTCCACCGGCAGCGGGCCTGGGTCAAGCAACAACTCACGCAGCGCTACGACCAAGTCGCCCGCCTCTTCTCCGAGGACAGCCAACCGCAACCACTCGACTCCGCATCGATCCGCCGCGAACTCTCCGCCGCCCGCTACTTCCAGCGGATGCTCGACGCCATCGATCAAGAACCGTGACCCGCCCGCAGCCGTCGAACCACACCCGCCGCGTCAGTCGGCGAACGCTTGCCCCGCGCCCGGCGGCAGCGCCGCCACGTCCACCACGCCGTCCGGCGAGCCCTCGGGAAACGGGTCCGCCAGCAGCTCACGCGGGTCTTGACCCGGCGCCACCGGCTCACCCAGGTACGCCAGCGAACGCTCCAGGATCCGCCGCGCCGGCGGGGCCGCCACGCGGCCGCCGTAGTGGTCGATCGCCTTGTCCGGCTCGTGCACAAACACCCCCACCACCAGCCGCGGCCGCCGCGAAGGCGCCCCGGCCACGAACGAACTGATGTACCGGTCCCGGTGATACCCGCCCGACTCCTGGTTCGGCAGCTCGGCCGTACCCGTCTTGCCAAACACCTCGTAGAACGGCGAGTTCGCCAGCTTGCCCGTCCCCGTCTCCACCGTGTCGCGCAGCACCCGCCGCGTGAGCAGCGCCGCCCGCCCGCTCAGCACCCGCGGCGCGTCGGACTGCGCCAGGCCACCGTCCAGTTCTTCGTCGCCCACGCCCGTCACCAACCGCGGCGTCACCAAGTACCCGCCGTTCGCCAGCACGCAGAACGCCCGCACCACCTGCAGAGCCGTCACGCTCACCTCGTGGCCCATCGGGATCGAGCCCATCGAGTACGACGTCCACGCGCCCGGCTCGCGCAGCGTGCCCACCACCTCGCCCGGCAGCGCCGACCCCGTCGTCGCCCCGAACCCAAACTTCGTCACCACCGCGTGCAGCCGCTCGGCGTCGACCCGCGCCGCGATCTTCGCCATGCCGATGTTCGAGGAGTACTTCAGCACCTCCCGCCAACTCAGCACGCCCTTGTCGGTCGCGTCGTGCAGCGTCCGCCCGTTGGGCATCCGCCACGCACCCATCTCACAATCGACCTTCTCGTCCGGACGGCCGACCCCCATCTCCGTCAGACCCGCCCAGATGAACGGCTTGAAGATCGACCCCGGCTCGTACATGTCCGTCACCACCCGGTTCCGACGGTGCTCCGGATCCGACTCCGCAAACGCCCCCGGATCGAACGGCGGGTAGTGCGCCAGCGCCAACACCTCGCCCGTGTACGGGTCGATCACCACCGCCTGGCCCGCCTTCGCACGCACCCGGTCCACGGCACGCGCAAGCTCCTGCTCGGCGATCTGCTGCACCCGCGCATCCAGCGTCAGCCGCACCGGCTTGCCGTGCACGTGCGACTCATACCCCTCCGACTCCACCCACATCGGCCGCGCCCGGCGGTCACGCAAGAACCGGTACCGCCCCGGCGAACCCTCCAGCGAACGGTCGTAACGCAGCTCCACACCCTCGAGCCCTACCCCGTCGGCGCCCACAAACCCGATCAGCTGACCCGCCAACTCGCCGTACGGATACTCACGCACGACATACGGCTCCAGGTACACGCCCGGGATCCCCGCGTCGCGGATCGCCTGCACCTTGTCGTCCGGCACCCGCGGGTCGATCACCACGTACCGCTTGTGCGACTTGCCCATCAACCGCCGACCCACGTCCGCCGGGTCGTACCCCAACCCAAACGCAAGACGCTCCAAATACGTGCTGTGGTCGTCGATGAACAGCGGGTCGACAAACATCCGATACGCCACCCGCGAAATCGCCAGCGGACGCCCGCGGCGATCCAAGATCGCGCCCCGACGCGCTGTGATCTCACCACGCCCGTGCGTGTCATCCAGCAGCGGGCCCAAACGCTCGGCCGGGTACGCCTGCAACTGCACCACACGCCCCAGCAGCCCCACCAGCGCCACGGTCAACAG
>JBCCXV010000241.1:0-4505 GCA_039191195.1 Planctomycetota bacterium | reverse complement strand
TGGGCGGCGTCGGTGAGTTCGCGGAGAATGGTTGGGCCGAGCTCGTAGGCGGTGTCGAGTCGCCAGCCGTCGATCCCGCGCCGGACGTAGTGCCGCACGACGGAGTCGGGGCCGCCGTAGAGGTACGCGCGGACGGGCTTGCCGTCGAGGTTGAGCTCGGGCAGGTTCGGGACGTTGAGCCAGGCCCGGTAGCCGAGCTCGTGCTCGTCGCCGATGTAGAACCAATCGCGGTAGGGGCTGTCCGCATCGGCGATGGCGTCTTCGACGATGGGCGCGAAGCTGCCCTTGTGGTTGAACACGCCGTCGAGCATGATGCGCATGTCGCGTCGGTGGACGTCGGCGATGAGGTCGTCGAGGTCTTGGTCGTTGCCGTACGCGGGGTCCACGGCGTAGTAGTCGTGGGTGTCGTACATGTGGTTCGTCATGGCCTCGAAGACGGGGTTGAGGTAGACCGCGTCGGCGCCGAGGTCGTCGATGTAATCGAGCTTGTCGCGCAGGGTGACCAGGTCGCCGCCCCAGAACTCGAGCTCGTGGGTCCAGACCCGGTAGCCGTCGGTCGGTCGTCCGCCCTCGGGGGTCTGGTCCCAAGGCATGAGCGTGCGGGGCTCGGCGTAGGCGTCGAGCTTGTCGGCGAGGCGCTCTTGCGAGGCCGGGGCGAAGCGGTCGACAAAAACCTGGTAGATCACGGGGCCGTAGCGCCAATCGGCGTCGCGCGCGGCGAACACCTCGGCTGCGGCGCGATCTTCTGGGGTGGCCCAGCGGTCGGGGTCGTCCGGCGGGAAGCTGGCGAGTTGTCCCCCGCCGCAGCCGGTGAGCGCAAGAACACCACACGCCAGCGCGGCACAAGCGCTTGCGCGACGGGCGTGCACGCCGATTCGATTTGTCATGACTCAGGCCTCGTGTTGCGGGAGGTAGTAGTTCTCGACGTACTCGCCGACCATGCGGTGGGTGTTGAACACGCCGGGGATGGAGCGGAGCGACTCGGTGGCGACCTTGAGCCACTTCTTGGGCAGGCCGTCGCGGCCGCGCTGGTAGAAGCGGGGGAGGATCTCGTATTCGAGGACGTCGTAGAGGCTCTCGGCGTCGTACTTGTCTTGGCGGGCGCGCGACTTGAACTGCTCGCCGCCGACGACGAACCCGTTGCGCCGGTTGTAGCCCTCGGGCCACCAGCCGTCGAGGATGGAGCAATTGACCCCGCCGTGCAGGGGGGGCTTCATGCCCGAGGTGCCCGAGGCCTCGTTGGGGCGGAGCGGGTTGTTGAGCCAGACGTCGGAGCCGCAGGTCATCATTCGGCCGATGTGCATGTCGTAGTTTTCGAGTACGACGATCTTGCCCTCGAAGCGCTTGGAGCGCGACGCCTGCACGATCTGCTGGAGCAGGCCCTGGCCGGGTTTGTCGGCCGGGTGGGCCTTGCCGGCGAAGACGAACTGCACGGGGCAGTCGGCGTCGCTGAGGATCGCGTCGAGGCGTGCGGGGTTCTTGAGCAGCAGCGCGGCGCGCTTGTAGGTGGCGAAGCGCCGGGCGAAGCCGATGGTGAGGGTGTGCTCGTCGAGCGCCGTCTGGGCCGCGGCGAGGCGGGCCGGCGAGCCGTCACGCAGGGCCTGGCGTTCGAGCTCCTGCCGGGCGAAGCGCACGAGCTTGGCGCGGAGGGTGTTGCGCAGGGCCCAGAGCTCTTCGGGTTGGACCTTGCCGGCTTTGGCCCAGGGGTCGTCGTAGGCGCCGGGCGTGTGCGGGTGGGGCAGGGCGAGGCGCCGACCGAGGATGTGCCTGGCTTCGGGCGCGGTCCAGGTCGGGCTGTGCACGCCGTTGGTGACGAAGCCGATCGGCGTCTTGCGCGGGGTCGTGCCGAAGAGGCCGGCCCACATCTCGCGCGAGACCTTGCCGTGCAGCTCGGCCACGCCGTTGCAGGCGCCGGCGGTGCGCAATGCCAGGGCGGTCATACAGAACGGCGCCTTGAGGTCGCCTTCGACTTCGCGCCCGAGGGCTTGCACGTCTTCCAGCTCGATGCCCGACTTGCCCAGCACCGGCGCGAGGTATTTGGCGGCCAGTCGCGGGGCGAAGCGGTCGTGGCCGGCCGGCACGGGCGTGTGCGTGGTGAAGACGGTCGACGTGCGGCACTCTTGGATGGCCTCGTCGAGCGTCCAGCCGTCGGCGACCATCTCCGCTGTGCGCTGCACGCTGGCGAAGGCGGCGTGGCCTTCGTTGAGGTGGTAGACGGTGGGGGTGAGGTCGAGCTTGTCGAGCGCGAGCTTGCCGCCGACGCCGAGCAGGATCTCCTGCTTGATGCGCATCTCCGAGTCGCCGCCGTAGAGGTAGTGGGTGATGCGTCGGGCGGCGATGCCGTTGGCCTTGTGGTCGGTGTCGAGCAGGATCAGCGGCACCCGGCCGACCTGGACCTTCCAGAGCTTCGCCGTGACCTTGGCCTTGCCGATGGTCAGGCGGACGGTCTTCTTGGTGTCGGTGATGGGCAGCCTGTCAAAGTCGTAAGGCGGGTAGGTCGGCGTGGTGGAGCCGTCGTCTTCGATGACCTGGCGGTAGTAGCCGTGGCGGTAGAGCAGGCCGACGGCGACCAGGGGCACGCCGAGGTCTGAGGCAGACTTGAGGTGGTCGCCGGCGAGCACGCCCAGCCCGCCTGAGTACATCGGGAACGACTCGTGGATGGCGAACTCGGCGCAGAAGTAGGCGACGCGCATCTTCTTCTGCTTGGCCGTCGCGGCTTGTGCGAACCAGGCGCGCTTCTCGGAGGCCAAGTACTTGTCGAGGTCTTTCTCGGCGGCCGCGAGCTGCTTGAGGAACGACGGGTCGGCGCCGAGCTCGGCGAGCCGGTGGTCGGGCGTGTCGATCGTGAGCGCAACGGGGTTGCGTTGCACGGCGTCGGCCCAGCGCGCGTCGAGCCGCGCGAAGAGGTTCTGGACCGCCGGCTCCCAACTCCAGCGGACGTTGAGGCCCAGCGCGTGCAGGCGCTTGCGCAGCGCGGCGGGCGAAACGGGGTTGAAGCGGTTTACCGGGGTGCGGCGCTTGGTGGCGGACGACTTGCGGGCCATCGCGTGGACTCCGTGGGAGGTTATGGGGTTTCGAGGCCGGTCTCGGCCTGGGAATCGCGGAGGATTCCGGTTGCGGTTGGGGGTGAGACGTGCGGAGCTTAACACCGGCCGAAGAGGCGGTTTTGCGCCAGTTGCTTCCGGGCCCGGGCGGGCTTCCACGACCCGGGTGGCATCCGCCAGGCCCAGTTGCCGTTCTTGGAGCCCGGCCGGTTCATGCGGTGGGCCCCGCCGAGGCCGAGCAGGTCCTGCGCCGGGGCGATGGCGAGGTTCTGCGGGCCGGCGAGCAGGAGCCGGAGCAGGTCGTCGGCGGCGTTGGTGACGGGCCCGCCGGTGTAGCGCAGGGCTCGGCGGCGCTGGTCGGGCGCGAGCGTGGCGAGCCAGCCGCGGAGGGTGTCGTTGTCGTGCGTGCCGGTGTAGGCGAGGCAGTGGGTGGTCCAGCGGTGCGGGGCGTGGTAGCTGTCGTCGCCGCCGAAGGCGAACTGCAGGATCCGCATGCCGGGCAGGCCGAAGTCGTCGCGCAGGGCCGCGGCCTCGGGGGTGAGCAGGCCGAGGTCTTCGACGACGAAGGGCATGGCGCCCAGGCCTTCGTGCAGGGCTTCGAGCAGCTCACGGCCGGGGGTCTTGCGCCACTTGCCGCGCTTGGCGGTCTTGTCGCCGTAGGGGATCGCCCAGCAGCGGAGGAAGCCGAGGAAGTGGTCGACCCGGGCCGAGTCGTACAGGTCGAGGGTGCGGCGCATCCGGCGGACCCACCAGTCGTAGCCGGTCTTCTGGTGCGCGGGCCAGCGGTAGTGCGGGTGCTCCCAGAGCTGGCCGGTGGCGCTGAAGTCGTCGGGCGGGACGCCGGAGATGACCTTGGGCGCGCCCTCGCGGTCGAGGTCGAACAGCTCGCGGTGAGACCAGACGTCGCAGGAGTCGAGGCCGACGAAGATCGGCACGTCGCCCATGAGCGCGACTCCGCAGGCGGCGCAGACGGCGCGGAGCTCGGCCCATTGTCGGTGGAACAGGTGCTGGACGAAGGCGTGGTACCGCCGGCGGTGGGCGAGGCCTTCGCGGGCTTGGGCGAGGGGCTTTGCCTGGCGGAGCCGCAACGGCCGGGGCCACTTGCGCCAGGGCTTGCCGCGGTGGGCTTCTTCTAAGGCGGCGTAGAGCGTCCAGTCGTCGAGCCAGTGCGCCTCGCGGTCGCAGAAGGCGTCGAACGCGTCGTCGGCGTCAAACCGTTCGTAGGCGAGGGCGAGCAGGGCCCGGCGGTGAGCGAGCGCCGCGTCGTAGTCGACCCGGCGGTCGGGCAGCCGCTTGCCGGGCCGGGCCTCGGCGGGCTTGAGCAGCCCGTCGCGTACCAGCAGGTCGGGACTAATTAGGCCGTCGAAGCCGGCGAATGCCGAGGCGGCGGCGTAGGGCGAGTGGTACCGGTCGACCGGATGGATCGGCAGCGTCTGCCACCAGCGGGCGCCGCAGGATTGG
>JBCCXV010000240.1:0-4518 GCA_039191195.1 Planctomycetota bacterium | reverse complement strand
GCGCGCATCCTGCACACGCGCACCATCCGGCGGGGCGGCGTGCTCGGCATCGGCGGGCGCGAGATGGTCGAAGTCACCGCCGCGATCGAGTCGCCCCAGGCGTCGCCTGCCCCGCGCCGCAAGGCCAACACGCCACGGCGGAGCGCGGCCGCACGCAAGGCCGTCGCCGCGTCCCCCGATCGTCGAGGGCTGTCCGACTCCGGCGCGCTCGGCTCCGTCGTCGCGCCGGCGCGGGTTGCGCCCGAGTCCCCGGCGGCCCGCTTGTCGGCGTACGAACGCGCTTACGGATCGCCGGCATCCACGGCGACTCCCGACCCACGCGAACGCCCGTCGCGACGCCCCGAAGGACTCGACACCTCCGGCCCCGCCGGCGACCTGATCCGCCGGACGTACCAGGCCGCCAAGGCCGAGCTCGATAAGAAGCGGGCCGCCCAGGCCGCCGCGGACGCCCAAGCCCTGTCCGCCAAAGGGCCGCGCATCGCTCGCGTCGCCCCGCCCGCCGACGACCGCGAGGCGCTGCGTCAAGAGCTCGCCTCGGTCCGCAAGCTGGTCGAGGCGTCGCTACGGCAGCAGCACCGGGTCCCGCCCCCATCGGCGCTGGCCTCCGACCCGCGCGATTCCGCGGTCTGCGGTGAAGCCGACGGCCTCGTCGGGTTCTACCGCCAGATGATCGAGCAGGAGGTCGCCCGCGAGCTCGCCGACGAAGTCTTGGCCGAGGTCCGCTCGTCCCTGGGGCGCGACGGCGTGGACGACGAGGCGGCCTGCCGCGCCGCCGTGCGAGCGGCGCTCGCCGAGCGGTTCGAGGTCGACGCCTCGGCCGGCGAGCTCCGCAAGGGCGTTGACGGCCGGCCCCGCACGATCGCGCTCGTCGGCCCGACCGGCGTGGGGAAGACCACCAGCCTGGCCAAGCTCGCGGCCACCTTCGTCTTGAAGCAAGGCGCCAAGGTCGGCTTGATTACGCTGGACACCTACCGCATCGCCGCCGTCGATCAGCTGCGGACCTACGCGGAGCTCATCGGCGCCGAACTCGCCGTGGTGCGCGACGCCGGCGAGATGCGCATGGCCTTGGCCAAGTTCGCCGACTGCGACGGCGTGCTCATCGACACCGCCGGCCGTTCCCCGCGCGACGCCGGCAACCTGCAACGCCAGGCCGACCTGCTCTCGGTGGCCGACCCGCACGAGGTGCACCTGGTGCTCTCGTCGTCTTGCTGCGAACGGGCCCTGATGCAGGCCGCCGAGCGTTTCGCCTTGCTGGGCGCCGACCGGGTGCTGTTCACCAAGCTCGACGAAGCCGTGACCGCCGGCGTGATGCTCAACGTCTCGCACCGGTTGGGCCTCCGGCTGAGCTTCGTCACCACCGGCCAAGAGGTGCCGCACCAGATCGAGCCGGGCAACGCCGAACGCTTGGCCGGCTGGATGATCGACGGCGCCGGCGACGGCGTCGTGCTGGCCGAAGCCCAGGCCCCCGCGATGGAGGCCCGTCCATGAGCGCGGGCGTCGAAGATCAAGCCACGGCCCTGCGGGCCTGGGTGCGCGAGGCTCAAGCCGGCGCGACCGATGCCCCCGCTCAACCCTCGCCCGCGACGCCGCGATACGGGTCGGTCCTCGACGAGGCCATGTACGAAACACCCTCCCGCGGGGCGCTGCCCGGCGGGTCGAGCCTGGTCATCACCAGCGGCAAGGGCGGCGTCGGCAAGACCACCATCTCGGTCAACCTCGCCGTGGCCCTGGCCCGCCTCGGCCGGAAGGTCGTGCTCATCGACGGCGACCTCGGCACCGCCAACTGTGATTTGCTCTGCGGCGTCACCCCCAAGGCCACGCTGGCCCAGGTGGTCGCCGGCCGGCGCGCGATCCAAGACGCCGTCACCCCCGCGCCGGGCGGCTTCGGGCTGGTGGCCGGTGCTTCGGGGCTCTCGAGCATGGCCGACCTGGCGCCCCCGGTGCGCAACCGGCTGATCGAGCACCTCGCGACGCTCGAGTCGGCGTGCGATGTGCTGCTCATCGACACCGGCGCCGGGATCGGGCCGGGCGTGCTCTCGCTGGTGCGGTGCGCCGACCGCGCGCTGGTGGTCACGCACGCCGAGCCGCCGGCGATGGCCGACGCCTACGCCGTGATCAAAGCCGTGTCACGCGGATCGGGGCCGGTGGATATGCGCTTGCTCGTGAACCGCGCACACGGGACCGAAGAAGCCGCGGCCGTGTATGCGCGCATCGCCGGCGTTGCGCGCCGTTTCCTCGGCCTCTCGCTGGGCTACGGCGGCCACGTGCCCGAAGGCGCAGAGGCCTCGCAGGCGGTAAGCCGTCGACGGCCGGTCTTGTTGGAATCGCCGCGGTGTGGTGTATCGCGTTCGCTTGTCGCCTTGGCGCATCGCATCGATCGCCACGCGTCTACGCCGTCGCCTTCCGGCGGGTTGTGGCGCCGTATTGCGCAACGCATCCGCGGTTGAGCGCGCAAAAAAGTGATCTTTTCGGACCCAATCACAAGAAACCGAGTCGTGCTCTGTGGATGGCTTGATATATTGCCGTGATCCCTTCTAGTAGTTTGGGGTGGGAGCGTGGTTCACATAAGCGCGCAACGAGCAACGGAGTGCTCGTGATGACTGGTCGTTTGATAGCCGCCGTATTCGCCTGTGCCGCTTTTGCCGCGGCGGTGGTGTACGGCGTATCGCGGGGCGCAGGGGTGAGCGACGTTCTGACCGGCGCCCTGCTGGTGCTAATTGCGTGTTACGCCGTCGGCCTCATCGTTGGCCGCGTGGCCCAGGCCTGCGTCGTGGACCACGTTCGCCGTTACGAACAAGCGAACCCCATTCCGCAAGAGCCTGACTTGGCCTTGGCCGAGCCCGGCGCCGTTTCCGGTGCGGAGCCGGCGGCCGAAGACGCGTTCGAGCCGGGCCCGACCGTTCGGCAAGCCGCATGAACCATGCGCGGCGGACGCCGCGATACCCCGACACCGTCGCCGGGCAAGGATCGCCCGCGTTGAGCCACAGTCAAGGAGGCGCCGCTCATGAGACGTACCCGCACACCGCACAAGCCCACGCCCGAACAGCAGGAGCGCATCCGGGGCGTGTGGGATCAGTACAAGGCGGCGCCTTCCGAGCCCTTGCGCAACCAGCTCATGGAGTTTTACCTCCCGCTGGTCCGCTACAACGCCGAGCGCGTTCACGCCAAGCTGCCCGACGAGGTCGACGTGGAAGACCTCATGTCTGCCGGCGTGTTCGGCCTCATGGACGCGATCGACGCCTTCGATCTCGAGCGCGGCGTCAAGTTCGAGACCTACTGCGCACCGCGCATCCGCGGCGCCATCCTCGACGAGCTCCGCTCGATGGACTGGGTGCCCCGCCTCGTGCGCTCGCGCACCAGCCAGGTCGAACAGGCCCGCAAGAAGTTCGAGATGGAGCACGGCCGAAAACCGACCGACGACGAGCTGTCCAAGAAGCTCGGCGTGGCCGGCGAGGAGTTCAAGAAGATCCGCCGCGACGCCGGCGCCGTCGGCGTGGTCTCGCTGTCCCGCAAGTGGTTCGAGACCGACTCCAACAAAGACGTGCGCGAGATCGACGTGCTGCGCGATCCCCGGCAGTCGAACCCGCTCTCCGTCGTGCAGAAGCGCGACCTCAAGGACATGGTCACCAAAGGCCTGTCCCGGGCCGAGCGCCTCATCATCATCCTCTACTACTACGAAGAGATGACGATGAAGGAGATCGGCGTGACGCTCGACCTCTCCGAGTCGCGCGTTTCCCAGATGCACAGCTCGATCTTGGCCCGCCTCAAGGCGCAGCTGCAGCACCGTTCACGCGAGCTGCAGGTCGAGTCGGCCTAAGCCGTCGGCTGGAGGGGACGGCCGAGAATCCGCCGCGTTCCGCGGTGCTTACCGGATCGTGCGGGCCGTGTGGGGCAAAGCAAAATCGGACCACGGCGTCAGTTCTGCAGTCCGCAGCCGCCGTCAGGCAGTGCGCACGGGCATCCGCCCGGGCCGCAGGGCCCCGGGCTCGACCTGGCACGCGCCGCGCCGGACTTGGCCGTGAACACGCTGGTCACCCGGCGGGTCGCCAGGGAGCCGCAGGCCTCGCAAGCCATCGTCTCATCGGCGTCGCTCATCCGGCGGATCGTCTCGGTCAGGCTCCCGCAGTCTTCGCAGCGGTACTCGTACAACGGCATGACAAGCCTCCGCTCAGTGAGGCCGGCTTACGGCATGAGATTATTGCGGTCGATGCGCACGGTCATCTTCATCGGCAGCAGGTAGTTGGCGCCGCGATACGTGTGTACGCGGCCGGAAACCAAGAACACCGCCTGGTCGTCCCGGCGGTGGGTTAGGTCTTCCATGCTCTCGAGCACGCCGCAGGGCATCAGGATCATCGGCGCCTCGGGGGCGTCGGCGTCGTCGGCCTCGAAGACAAACAGGGACGCCGATCCGTCCGACGTCTGGGCGATACGCCCGGCGCGCTCGACGATGAACGTCCCTTCCGGCAGGAGCTTGGGCGGGTCTTGCCCGGGGGCGACCCCGAGGATGCGCGCGTCGAT
>JBCCXV010000239.1:0-4534 GCA_039191195.1 Planctomycetota bacterium | reverse complement strand
GGCGCGGGTGACGCACTTGAGGTCGAAGTACCCGCCCTCGTACTGGCAGTGGTGGCTCTTGGTGGTGTCGACGAGGTCGTCTCGTTCGATACGCCTGGCCATGGCGTCGTCGGTGAGGACGATGTAGCCGTCGAGATCGCTGTCGGCGCGTCCGCGCCCGCGGGCGAGAGACCCGCCGAGGATGAGGGCCAGGGCGTCGGGGTCGTCGTCGAGGGTGGGGAGCAGGGACTCGACGGCTTGTTGGTGGTGCGGCCACATGGGCCCGAGTTTACGCGCTGAAGGAGCTGCCGCAGCCGCAGGAGCTGGTGGCGTTGGGGTTGTTGAAGACGAACCCGCGGCCCATGATTTCGTCCTTGAAGTCGATGGTGGTGCCGTTGAGGTAGAGGTACGACTTGGGGTCGCAGATGACCTTGAGCACAAAGGGTTCTGCGGCGACGGCGGCACCGCCTTCGGCTTCGTCTTCGCCCGGGGCGGCGTCGAAGGTGAGCTCGAAGACCTCGTCGGAGTCGCGCTGGGTTTCGGTGAGGTCCAGGAGGTAGCTGAAGCCGGAGCAGCCGCCGCCCTTGACGCCGACGCGGAGTCGGACGGCCTGGGCGTCGAGCTCTTGCTGGTCGATGATGTGCTGGATTTCGCGGGCGGCGGTATCGGTGACGGTGATGGCCATGGTGGGCTCCGGGTGGTCCGTTCGGACCGGCAGGCGGTTGTGGCTAGTCTAGTTTCGGGTGCGGAAGATGAGAACCCCGGCGATGAGGCCCCCGCCCGCCAGGAGTGCTGCGCCCAGGCCGGCGACGTAGAGGGCCCGGCCGTCGCCGGCGGGCTGGGTAAGCAGGTCGGGCAGGGCGTTGGCGACGCCCTGGGTCTCGATGATCGCGCTGGGCCAGTCGGCCTTGGCGAAGA
Source organism: Planctomycetota bacterium (assembly GCA_039191195.1). GTDB lineage: Bacteria > Planctomycetota > Phycisphaerae > Phycisphaerales > Phycisphaeraceae > JBCCBV01. The sequence goes on along the minus strand of JBCCXV010000239.1, from coordinate 3,637 downwards.
TCAGGAGGATCAGGCCGATGGCGGCGACGAACTGGAAGAAGGCGATGACGAGGGTGCGGGTCCAGGTCATGGGTCGGTTTCCGGGGTCTGTAGCGGCGTCTCGGGGCGTAGGCCGGGTTTGGGCCTAGGGGGCTTCATCGGCCGGTTGCGGGGGGCCGGGTCAGCACTGGGGGTGATAAACCGCGTGCAGGTTGGGGAAACGGGGGGTGGTCGGCGGCGCAGGGCGGGAATTAGCCGGCCTGGGCGGCGTCTTCGTGATCGTGGTCGTGCAGGCCGTGCTTCTCTTCGTAGTCGTGGACGGCGGCCTTGATGGCGTCCTCGGCGAGGACCGAGCAGTGGATCTTGACAGGGGGGAGGCTGAGCTCCTCGACGATCTCGGTGTTCTTGATGGCTTCGGCCTGCTCGAGGGTGCGGCCGCGGAGCCACTCGGTGGCGAGGGAGGAGCTGGCGATGGCCGAGCCGCAGCCGAAGGTCTTGAACTTGGCGTCTTCGATGACGCCGGTGTCGGGGTTGACCTTGATCTGGAGCTTCATGACGTCGCCGCATTCGGGGGCGCCGACGACGCCGGTGCCAATGGCGGGGTCGCTCTTGTCGAAGCCCCCGACGTTGCGGGGGTTCTCGTAGTGGTCGATGACTTTGTCGGAGTAGGCCATGGGACTTCTTCCAGTCGGGGAGGGGTAAGACGTTGGTGGCAGGCTTCGGGTTCGCGCGGGGCTTGCGGGCGTGTTTCCGGGGGAACTCCTGGGGAGTTCCGGGGTGGGGCTAGTGGGCGCCCCATTCGACGGTGCTGAGGTCGATACCTTCCTTGACCATTTCGTAGAGGGGGCTCATCGCCAGCAGCTTGAGGACGTTGGTGACGACCTTGTCGATGGTGTAGTCGATCTCTTCTTCGGTGGTGAAGCGGCCCAGGCCGAAGCGGATGGAGCTATGGGCGAGCTCGTCGCCGGCGCCGAGGGCTTTGAGGACGTAGCTGGGTTCGAGCGACGCCGAGGTGCAGGCGGAGCCGGAAGACACGGCGATTTCCTTCACGGCCATCATGAGGGATTCGCCCTCGACGTAGGGGAAGGAGATGTTGGTGGTGCCGGGCAGGCGCTTGTCGGGGTGGCCGTTGACGACGGCTTCGGCCACGCCGGCGGTGACGCCGTCTTCGAGCTTCTTACGGAGCTTGAGGAGGCGCTGCTGCTCGTCGTCCATGACTTGGCCGGCGATCTCGCACGCGGCGCCGAGGCCGACGATGCCGGGGACGTTGAGGGTTCCGGAGCGCATGCCGCGTTCGTGGCCCCCGCCGTCGATGAGGGGGTGCAGGCGGACGCGGGGCCGGCGGCGCCGGACATAGAGGAAGCCGGCGCCCTTGGGCCCGTAGACCTTGTGGCCGGTGGCCGAGAGCAGGTCGATGTTGTCGGTCACGACGTTGGTGGGCATCTTGCCGACCCACTGGGTGGCGTCGGTGTGCAGCAGGACGCCCTTTTCGTGGCAGACGGCGCCGATCTCGGGGATCTCGTTGATGGTGCCCAGCTCGTTGTTGGCCCACATGATCGAGACGAGGGTGGTGTCGTCGCGGATGGCGCTGCGGACGTGTTCGGCGGTGATCAGGCCGTCGGCGCCCGGTTCGAGCCAGGTGACGTCGTAGCCCTCTTTCTGGAGGCGCTTGAAGGGGTCGAGCACGGCCTTGTGCTCGTGCAGGGCGGTGATGATGTGCTTGCCCTTGGAGGCGTACATCTCGGCGGCGCCCTTGATGGCGAGGTTGTTGGACTCGGTGGAGCCTGAGGTGAAGACGATCTCTTTGGGGGTGGCTCCGATGAGGTCGGCGATCTGCTGTCGGGCGGTATCGACGCCGGCCTCGGCCTCCCAGCCGTAGCGGTGGTTCCGGCTGGAGGCGTTGCCGAACTTCTCGGTGAAGTAAGGGAGCATGGCCTCGAGGACGCGGGGGTCCATGGGGGTGGTGGCGTTGTGGTCGAGATAGATGGGGAAGGTCAGGGCCATGTCGGGGTCCATCGCGAGGGACGGGGGAGTCTTCCGCCGGTCCCAGGGGGCTTCGGGGAGACCTCATCGGGTTCAAGAACGTGGTGCGGGCACAGGCCGGTCGCAGGGGCCGGGGGCCCGCGTGCCGGTGAGAGCGGTCGCACCGCGTTCCGACAACTATAGAACGCCAATTCGGGCGCGGGCAAGCCCTCCCGAGGGCCTAGGGGGCGTTTCGGGCCCGGATTGACGCGCCCGGCCCGTAGGCGGGGTGTAGGTTATGGCTCGGCCGGCGTTGGCCCGGCCCCCGCCTCGGCTGGCAGGACCGCCATGGACCGCTACAAGACGCTGCTGCTGTTTGGGGCGCCCGGCGCCGGCAAAGGCACCCAGGGCCGTATTTTGGGCCAGATCCCGGGCTTCTACCACTGCTCTTGCGGGGACGTGTTCCGCAACATCGACCTCAACAGCGAGTTGGGCAGCGTGTTCTACGAGCACTCGTCTCGGGGCGAGTTGGTGCCCGACGGCGTGACGGTGGGGATGTGGGCCCAGGCGATCCACGCCCGGACGGTGTTGGGGGACTTCAAGCCCACCGCCGACCTGCTGGTGCTCGACGGGATTCCACGGACGCTCGAACAGGCCAAGCTGATGGACAGCCACATCGAGGTGCTGCAGGTGGTGCACCTGACGTGCAGCGACGAGGAGGCCATGTTCACGCGGCTGCGTCGCCGGGCCCTGAAGGAGAACCGGCACGACGACGCCGACGAGAAGGTGATCCGTCACCGCTGGGACGTGTACGAGGCCGAGACGGCGCCGGTGTTGGAGCACTACCGGTCGGAGCTGATCACCGAGATCGACTCGATCGGCGCCCCGGGTCGGATCTTGCACGACATCTTGGAGTACGCGCTGCCCGCGCAGGATGCGCACTTCAAGCAGTTCGCCGGCTGATCGAGCTTGGGGTCGCTTGCGGCCGCCGCTTCATCGCGGGATGGGCATGCGGTTTGGCCCCTGGCGGTCGGGTTGGAGGTCTCGCCGGCGCGGCCGGTAGACGTCGAATCGTTTGGGCCCGTCGTGGGTCGTGAGCTCGAGTTCGCCGATGGCCTGGTATCGCCTTTGGAGCAGGTTGAAGGGTTCCTGGTTGAATTGGCTCCAGGCGTCGGGCTCGGCGTAGAGCACGAGGTTGTCTTTGCGCATGGCCTGCCAGGTGTCGCGCGGGAAGCGGGGGTCGACGCGGCCGGCCGGGGCGCCGGTGTAGAAGCCCAGGCCGGGCAGGTCGAAGCCGACGAGGCCGACCTGGGGGCGTTCGAGTTCGACTTGTTGCTGGGCGTCTCTGGCGACTCGGGGCGCGGGCGACTCGTAGACGCGTGTTTCGAGGCCGGCGAAGGCGGGGCCGAGCGCCGTCATGCCGGCCAGGGCGACGCCCATCGACCAGGGGTTGCGCGGGCGCACTAGGGCCAGCACGGCGATGATGGCCGGGGCGCAGGCGAGCGCCGTCGCAGACGGTCCGAGCCAGGCGCCGAAGTAGAGCCCCGCGCCCAGTACGACGGCGATGGCGGCGGCGGCGGTGCCCAGGGCCAGGCTCGCGATGGGCGACCGCGGCGGCAGCGACGGCGCGTCGGGCGACTTGGCGTATTCCAGCCACCGGCCGAGGGCGAGCGAGGCAAGCACCGCCGCGGGGGGC
>JBCCXV010000238.1:0-4551 GCA_039191195.1 Planctomycetota bacterium | reverse complement strand
TCGGCGGCGACGGCGATCTTCTGGCCGAGGCGTTCGTTGCCGTCGTCGAGCTTGACGCGGAGGCCGGCGTCTTTGAAGGCGCGGTGGACCTTGTCTGCGTAGTCGGCGAACTTGTCGCTGACGGGCAGGACCCGGCATTGTTCTGGAGATAACCAGAGCGGGAAGGCGCCGTTGAAGTGCTCGATGAGTAGGCCGACGAAGCGTTCGAGCGATCCGAAGGGCGCGCGGTGGATCATGATGGGCCGGTGGGCCTGGTTGTCGGCGCCGACGTATTCGAGCTCGAAGCGTTGGGGCAGCTGGTAGTCGATCTGGACGGTGCCGAGTTGCCACTCGCGTCCGATGACGTCTTTGACGACGAAGTCGATCTTGGGGCCGTAGAAGGCGGCTTCGCCGGGCTCTTCGACGAACGGCACGCCGAGGGATTGGGCGGCTTTTCGGCAGGCGTTCTCGGCGGCGTCCCAGTCGTCGGGGTTGCCGACGAACTTCTTGGCGTCGGGGTCGCGCAGGCCGACGCGGACGCGGTAGTCGGTCATGCCGAGGGTGTTGAAGACGATCTTGACCAGTTCGATGCAGCCCATGACCTCGTCGTCGAGCTGGTCGGGGGTGACGAAGAGGTGGGCGTCGTCTTGGGTGAATCCGCGGACGCGGGTCATGCCGCCGAGCTCGCCGGACTGTTCCCAGCGGTAGACGGCGCCGAACTCGAAGAGGCGGACGGGCAGGTCGCGGTAGCTGTGTTTGTCGGAGGCGTAGATGCGGATGTGGTGCGGGCAGTTCATCGGCTTGAGCAGGTAGCCGCCGCCCCCGCCCCCGGAAATGGCATCAGGGAGATTGCCATCGGCCGCGTTGGTGAACGTGACGGTTTCGGCGAGCTCGGCGCAGGTTGTGCAGTCCTCGGCGAGCTTCTGGACCGTTTCGCGTTCGAGGATGGGCGGGAACTGCGACTCGGCGTAGTACGGGAAGTGGCCGGAGGTGCGGTAGAGGTCGAGCTTGCCGATGTGGGGCGTGAAGACCTGCTGGTAGCCCTGGCGTTCGAGGTGTTTGATGATGAACTTCTGGAGTTCGTCCCGCAGGATGGCCCCCTTGGGCTTCCAGAGGACCAGGCCCTGGCCGGCCTTCTCGTCGATGGTGAACAGGCCGAGCTTGGCGCCGACCTTGCGGTGGTCGCGGGCCTGGGCTTCTTCGAGCAGGGCGAGGTGTTCTTCGAGTTCTTGGGGTGAGAAGAACGCGGTGCCGTAGACGCGTTGGAAGCGGTCGGAGTTGGCGTCGCCGTGCCAGTAGGACGAGGCGACGGACATGACCTTGAAGGCGCCGATGCGTGAGGTGCGGTCGACGTGCGGGCCTTGGCAGAGGTCTTCCCAATGGCTGGGGTTTTCGGGAGCGTTGGGATTGGTGTCGCCGGTGACGTACCAGGTGAGCGCGGAGGCGCCGCCTTCGAGCGCACGGTTGGCGTTGTCGGTCTTGTACTTGTTGTTCTCGGCGCCGAGCTTGCGGAGGCCAGCGTCGGGCGCAAGTTCGTAGCGGGTCAACGGCCGGTCTTCCTCGACGATCCTTTTCATCTCTGCTTCGATGTCGCCGAAGCGGTCGGAGGAGATGGGGGTATCGAGGGCCATGTCGTAGTAGAAGCCGGTGTCGAGCGGCGGGCCGTAGGCCAGCAGCGTGCCGGGGTAGAGGCGTTCGATGGCCTCGGCCATGACGTGGGCGGTGGAGTGGCGCAGGAGGTAGAGGGCGTCGGCCTTGTGCTGGTCGTCGCGGTACTTGGCCCGGCCCTTCTTGTCGATGCGCGGCGCGGTGACCAGGCCGAGGTTGATCTCGGTGAGGTGCTCGGCCTCGGGCTTGCCGCGGTTCTGTTCGGCCAGGACGTGGGCCAGGGGCCGGCCCACGTCGACGAGCTGGTCGTTGACGCGGGCGCCGATGGCGGCGGCGGCGAGGCCGGCGCCGATCTGCTGGGCGGCGTCGAGGGCGGTGGCGTCGCGGGGGAGGTCGAGGGTCTTGCCGTCGGGCAGTCGGACGTTGATGGCGTGGTCGGGGGCGTTCATGGGACGGAGAGGATATCGCCCCGCGGAAGTCCCCCGGCAAACCTCCGGAGGCGCCCCGGGAGACACGCCGGAAGGCTGCGCGGCCACCCGCTGGGGGAGCGGCCCGGAAACAACCCCGTTCGGAGCGTTCCTTAGGCCTGGGACTCAAGGGCCGCATCGGCGGCGGTGGGCGGCGGCATGTGGATCCTGCATGTGTGCGTTGGGGCGAGCGTGGGCTGGTGTGTTTGGATGCGGGAGGTGGCGGGTCTGGCGCTTCCTTCCGTCCGGATTCTTATGCAAGAGTGTGCTGCAATGGCTTGAGTGGGCGTTACACTGCCCGGCCTTGTGGGCTTGGGCGTTGATTTCGCCGGGTCCGCGGGGCTTCCGGCCGATGGTCGGAAGCCTGGTTCTTTTCTTGTTCGCACCCCCCGCCGCGGCGCCTTGATCGCCGGCGAAGAGACGGCGGCCCGGAGGTAGTCCTGACATGGCTGGATGGGTTCCTTACTTGACGCCCGCGGTCGGCGTGGCCGGCCTGGTGGCGGCGTTCTTGGTGTTCGCGTCGATCAAGCGTCAGCCCGAGGGCGAGGGTCGCACCAAGCAGCTGGGCGACACGATCCACCGGGCGGCGATGGCGTTCATGCGGCGGGAGTTCGTGCTGCTGTCGGTGTTCGCGGTGATCGTGGGCGTTTTGGTGGGCGTGTTCATCGACAAGATGTTCGAGGGCGGGTTCCCGAAGACGATGATCGCGTTCTTCTTGGGTGCGATCGCGTCGTCGATCGCCGGCTTCATGGGGATGTACACGGCGACGAAGGCGAACGTGCGGACGACGGTGGCGGCGAACCAGAAGGGCGCGGCGGCGGCGCTGGGGGTGGCGTTCTTCGGCGGTTCGGTGATGGGGCTGATCGTGGCGTCGATGGGCCTGCTGGGGATCGGCTCGCTGTTCCTGGCGTTCGTCCGGGGCGAGGAGATGGTGGGCGGGGCGCACGCGATCGAGGGCTTCGCGATGGGTGCGTCTTTGGTGGCGCTGTTCTACCGGGTGGGCGGGGGCATCTTTACGAAGGCGGCGGACGTGGGCGCCGACCTGGTGGGCAAGGTGGAGGCGGGGATCCCGGAGGACGACCCGCGGAACCCGGGCGTGATCGCCGACAACGTGGGCGACAACGTGGGCGACGTGGCGGGCATGGGTTCGGACATCTTCGAGAGTTATTGCGGCTCGCAGATCGCGACGATCGCGATCGCCTCGACGCTGGGCGGCGCGGCGGTGATGGGCTTGGCCGGAGGGGCCGACGAGAACGCGGCGCGGGCGACGCTGCTGTTCCTGCCGTTGGCGTTTACGACGGTGGGCCTGGTGTGCTCGCTGCTGGGCATCTTGATGGTGCGGTGGTGCTCGGCGCTGGACCCTGCGTTTGCGCTGCGGATCGGGACGGTGGGGGCGACGGTGCTGTTCGCGGGCGCGGCGTTTGGGGTGACCTCGCTGTCGGACGTGTCGATGAACGTGTGGTGGTGCGTGGTCGCCGGGGCGCTGGGGGGGGTGATCATCGGGGCGATCACGGAGTTCTATACGGGCGGGCGTCCGGTGCGGGGGCTGGCCAAGAGCTCGGAGACGGGGGTGGCGACGGTGATGATCCAGGGCATCGCGATCGGGCTGGAGAGCGTGGTGATCCCGATGGCGACGATCGGCGGGATCATTTTGGTGAGCTTCGGCCTGGCCGGGGAGTACGGCGTGGGGGTGGCGGCGGTGGGCATGCTGGCGACGGTGGGGATCACGATGGCGATCGACGCGTACGGGCCGATCGCCGACAACGCCGGCGGGATCGCGGAGATGGCGCAGCTGGGCGAAGAGACGCGGAAGATCACCGACGGTCTGGACTCGGTGGGGAACACGACGGCGGCGATCGGCAAGGGCTTTGCGATTGGCGCGGCCGGGCTTGCGGCGCTGACGATGATCAAGGCGTTCGGCAACGCGGTCGAGGCCCGGCACCCGGGCTTCTCGCTGGACCTTTCGAACTCGGTGGTGCTGGCGGGGGTGTTCCTGGGCGGGCTGTGCGCGTTCTGGAACGGAGCGATCACCATGCGTGCGGTGGGCGGCGCGGCGTTCGAGATGATCGAGGAGATCCGCAGGCAGTTCCGTGAGATCCCGGGGCTGATGGAAGGCGAGGCCGAGCCGGACGGGGAGCGGTGCGTATCGATCGCGGCGACGGCGGCGGTGAAGCGGATGGCGCTTCCGGCGCTGCTGGCGGTGGGGGCGCCGGTGGCGGTGGGCTTCACGCTGGGCGCCGAGGCGCTAGGCGGGTTGCTGGTGGGCGCCTTGGTTTGCTGCGTCGCGCTGGCGCTGAAGATGGCGAACGCCGGCGGGGCGTGGGACAACGCCAAGAAGCACGTGGAGGAGGGGAACTTCGGCGGCAAGGGCAGCGAGAACCACAAGGCCGTGGTGGTGGGCGACACGGTGGGCGACCCGCTGAAGGACACGTCGGGCCCGTCGATGAACATCCTGATCAACGTGATGGCGATTGTGTCGCTGGTGATTGCGCCGCTG
>JBCCXV010000237.1:0-4567 GCA_039191195.1 Planctomycetota bacterium | reverse complement strand
GACTGGGTCGTCCTCACCAGCGGGTCCATCGCCCGCCACGCCCGCGGCCTTTCCGGCGCGCCCGACGAGGCCTGGGCCGGCGTCCGCGTCGCCTCCATCGGCCCCACCACCTCCCAAGCCGCACGAGAGCTGGGCTGGGCCGTCCACGCCGAGGCCGACGAGCCGTCCCCCGACGCCCTCGCCGCCGCTCTCGCCGCCGCCGCCGGCTAATCCGCACAACCCGCTGCGGGTTTGCCCGGCCCTTCGCACCGAGATACGCTCTGCCCCCCGGCGACGGCCGGCACACACCCTCGAACAAAGGCGCTGCGATGATCGAACACTACGAAAAGCTCAAGTCCCTGATCGAGTCCTGCGAAGAAGACGTCCGCAAGGCCGTCGGCGGGAATCGCGCCGCGGGCACCCGCGTCCGCAAGTCCATGCAGGACGTCAAGACCGCCGCTCAAGACCTGCGCAAGGCCGTCCTGGAGGTCCGCGACGGCGACGCCTAACCGCGGCGCCATCAGGACACCCGCATGGCCCCAACCCTGCTCTTCCAAATCGACGGCATCGACCTCGACGCCGAGGCCTTTTCCGCCGAACGGATCGAGCAGTACAACCCCCAGCGCCACCCGCTGCGGATGCTCGACCGCATCGCCTACGAGTCGGAAGACCTCTCCGAACTCGTCGCCTTCAAGCACGTCGGCCACGACGAGTTCTGGGCCCCGGCCCACATCCCCGGCCGGCCCATCTTCCCCGGCGTGCTCATGATCGAGGCCGCCGCCCAGCTCGCCTCCATCCAGTGCAAACGCGTGCTCGGCCTCACCGACGGCTTCATCGGCTTCGCCGCCGTTGACAAGGTCAAGTTCCGCGGCCAAGTCCTCCCCGGCCACACCCTCATGCTCCTGGGCAAGCAGGTCGAGGCCCGGCCCCGACGCTGCATCGCCGACGTCCAGGGATGGGTCGACGGCGGCCTCGTCTTCGAGGGCCGCGTCACCGGCATGCCCATCTGACTCTCGCCCGCCCTCGGGCGCACCCGACTCGACCTCCACGGAGAGCGACACGATGAACGCACCCCGCCTCGGCGTGGGCCTGATCGGCTCCAAGTTCATGGGCCGCACCCACTCCAACGCCTACCTCAAGGCCGACAAGTTCTTCGACCTCCCCCTAGCCCCCAGCATGGAGGCCATCGCCGCCCGCGACGCCGCCGACCTCGCCCAGTTTGCGCCCCGGTGGGGTTGGAAGTCGCACACCACCCGCTGGCAGGACCTCTGCGAGAACCCCGACATCGCCCTCGTCGACGTCGGCACCCCCAACCACGTCCACCGCGAGCAGTCCATCGCCGCCCTCGAAGCCGGCAAGCACGTCGCCTGCGAAAAGCCCCTGGCCGGCACGCTCGACGACGCGCGCGAGATGCTCCAAGCCGCGCAACGTGCTGAAGGTCTCCAGACCTTCGTCTGGTACAACTACCGCCGATGCCCGGCCGTCGCCCTCGCTCACCAACTGGTCAGCGACGGGAAGATCGGCCGCATCTTCCACGTCCGCGCCCAGTACCTCCAAGACTGGGGCGGCCCCGAAACCCCGCTGCTCTGGCGCTTCCGCGGACAAGAAGCCGGCTCCGGCGCCCACGGCGACCTCAACGCACACATCATCGACATGGTCCGCTTCGTCACCGGCCAAGAGATCACCGAGGTCGTCGGCGCCATCGAAGAAACCTTCATCAAGCAGCGGCAAACCGTCGAATCCCTCGGCGGAGACCCCCAGTACGGCCCGTCCACCGTCGACGACGCCGTCGCCTTCCTCGCACGCCTCTCCGGCGGGGCCGCCGCTTCCTTCGAAGCCTCTCGCCTCGCCACCGGCAACAAGAACGCCAACGGCTTCGAGATCAACGGCGAGCACGGCTCGCTCCGCTTCGACTTCGAGCGCATGAACGAGCTCGAGTACTTCGACAACACCGCCCCCAAGCGCGTCCAGGGCTGGACCACCATCAACGTCACCCGCGGGGAAGACGGCCACCCCTACGCCGGCAACTGGTGGCCCGCCGCGCACATCATCGGGTACGAGCACGGCTTCATTAACCAGGTCGCCGACATGTGCCTCTCCCTCGCCGGCCAGAAGCCGCCGGTCCCGCTGCCCGACTTCGCCGACGCCTACGAGACCCAGAAGGTCCTCCACGCCGCCGTCGAGTCGGCCCGCAACCGCTGCCCGGTCGCGCTCAGCGAGATCAGCTGACGCCGCACCGCCAGGGCAGGGGGGCTTCCGGGGGGGATATCGTCCGGCCGTGGCCGACGTCTTCGACCCCCCAACCCGCGCCGCGGTCATGCGGGCCGTCGCCCGCCGCGACACCACGCCAGAGCTCATCGTCCGCCGGGCCCTGCACCGCATGGGCTACCGCTACCGGCTGGACGCCGCCGACCTCCCCGGCCGGCCGGACCTGGTCTTCCCCGCCCGCCGCAAGGTCGTGTTCGTCCACGGCTGCTTCTGGCACGCCCACCACTGCCCGCGCGGCGCCCGCATCCCCGCCAGCCGCACCGACTATTGGCGGGCCAAGATCGACCGCAACCGCCGCCGCGACGCCCGGGTCGCCAAGCAGTTACGCCGCATGGGCTGGTCCGTCGCCGTCGTCTGGGAATGCGCCCTGGCCCCACGCCGTCGGGACGCCGCCATCGCCCGTCTATGCCGGTTTTTGGGTCCACCCGGGCTCGCAGGCGCCTTGCCTCGCACAGCAGAAGCCCAAGGCCGCCCCTGAAGCCGATTCCGCCCCGCGCCGACCCAGATTCACACAAACCTTCGTGATTTGGCCGACGTTAGCTATAGTGAAACATTGATGATGTTGCACCGGCCTGCCGCATCCCGATTCACAACCCGTCGGCGTACCCTCCACGCCGGCTTCCGCGCCTTCACGCTCGTCGAGGTGCTGGTGGTGATCGCCATCATCGGCCTGCTCGTCGCCATCGGCCTCCCCGCCGGCCAGGCCGTCTTCGCCCAGGGCGAACGCCAGCGCACCATCGCCATGCTCTCGGGCCTCGACGCCGCCCTCGAAGAACTCCAGATCCAGACCGGCCGCGTGCCCGACCACCGCGACATCGCCGGCTTCGCCACCGCCACCGGCCGAGACCTCGCCACCGGCGAAGACATCGTGGTCGAGACCGGCGACGCCGACCCCGACGACGACAACACCATCGGCCTGTTCGTCCGCGCCGCCTGGCAGACCCTCGAGTCCCAGCGCATGGTCCTGTCGGCCATGCCCAGCAAAGAGGTCAACCTCCGCCTGAAGAACAGCGCGCCTAGCGACGCGACGCTCGACGGCCTGCGGCTGCCCACTACCAGCAGCGAGTTCGTCGGCCTCGACGACGTCGAAATCGTCGACATGTGGGACAACCGAATCCGCTACTTCCGCGGCGTTAGCTACGAAGACGGCTACGAAGAAGACGACTACATGCCCGCACACCCCCGGGCCTTTTTCGCCTCGGCCGGGCCCGACGGCAAGTGGGGCGACGCCAACCCCGCCAACGCGACAGACCAACAGCTCCAGGACGCGCAGGACAACCTGTACAGCTTCGAGGCCGACTGAGCCCGCCCCCCGGGCCGCTCCGCCTCGACGCGGCGAACACCCACCGCCGCCACCGGCCCGCCCAGCTCCGGGCCGGACAACACCCCGCAAGCCTCCCCGGCGCCACCCCACCCGCTCTCCGACCCAAGGCGAACCGATGATGCAACGACCACGCACGAACGCCGACGCCCGCCGAGCCTTCACGCTGATCGAGCTGCTCGTGGTCGTCGCCATCATCGCCATCACCGCTGCCATCTCCTTCGGCTTCATCGGGTCCCTCGCCTCCTCGTCCCGCGTCACCACCACCGTCAACCGCATCAACGGCGCCCTCTCGGTCGCACGCTCCTACGCCACCGCCGCACGCGAGGCCGAAAGCTACAACGGCACCTCCGGCGTCTTGTCCGTCCGCGACGACGGCGACGGCTACTCCGGCGCCGCCGTGCTCATCACCCCCTCCAATGAGATCCGCCTGATCCAGAACGTCGTCTTCGCCGCCGACGGCGCCAACCCGCCGGTCCCCCTCGAGCTCTATGGACCCGGCCTCGTCTACAACGGCTACGACTTCATCGGATCGCCCGACCCCCTGGCCCTGCCCGTGCCCGGGGACACCGCCTCCAAGCGAAGGCAGCCCGAGGTCGACGACGCCCGATTCCCCGACGGCGTCGCCGTCTTCGGCATCACCATGGGCGAGCCCGGATCGGCCGACGCCCGCGATTTCGTTCTCCTGCCCCCGCCCTTCGCCATCCGCTTCGACACCCTCGGACGCATCGGCCTCGTCGAGGACTACACCCTCTCGCCCACCACCACCACCTTCGCCAACGACAAGGCCCAGCAAAAACGCTTCCTTTATTACGACGGCGACCGCGACGGCGTCTACGACGTCAACCTCGACCGCAGCAACACCGGCGGATACCACGAGGGCGGCGACACCATCGGCGACTACGGCCGAGACCCCGCCGAACGATTCATCGGCGACGAAGACGGACGCATCATGCTCCCGTTCGACCGCATCGAGCCCGTCATCGGCGTGCTCGTCAT
>JBCCXV010000236.1:0-4575 GCA_039191195.1 Planctomycetota bacterium | reverse complement strand
TTGCGTGCTGGCGCAGTCGGGCCCGCCGATCGTGGTGGGCGAAGAGGGCGCGGTGCTGGCCAAGCGCCCGCCGATCCTGGGTCAGGGCGAGGCGGCGGCGGCGCCGTTGCAGACCCTGGTGGACCCCCTGCCGCAGGCGCTGATCCTGACGGCGATCGTGATTAGCTTCGGGGTGATGGCGTTCGTGCTGACGCTGCTGGTGGTGACCAGCCGTGAGGCCGAGACGCTGGACACGCACGAGCTGATGCTGCTGGAAGACGAAGACGTGCCGACGCCGCTCGCGGGCGTTGCGGTGCGGCCGTCGCCCGTGGTCGAGCCGGAGGCGAAAGCGGCATGAGCGGCAACCTGGTTGGACTGATCCCGATCCTGCCGTTGGTGGCGGCGCTGATCCAGCTGGTCTTGCCGGGCCGGGTGGGCGCCTGCCGTGCGATCGGCGTGGTGAGCCTGCTGTCGATCCTGGCGTTGTCGGTGGGCGCGGTGATCTCGATCACGCCGAGCGACCCGTCGCAGCAGGCGGGGGTGCTGGTTTCGCAGATGGGCGACTGGGCGGCGCCGTACGGCATCACGCTGGCGCTTGACAGCTTGTCGGGGGTGCTGATCGCGGCGGCGGCGGCGGTGGCTCTGGGCAGCTACATCCACAGCTTTTCGTCGCTGGACCCGGCGGTAGAGAAGCGCTATTTCCACCCGCTGGTGCAGCTGTTGCTGTTCGGGGTGAACCTGAGCTTCCTGACGGGCGACCTGTTCAACCTGTTCGTCGGCTTTGAGGTGATGCTGATGGCCAGCTACGGGCTGGTCACGCTGGGGACCAGCCGTGCGCAGATGCGTCAGGCGTACAAGTACGTGCTGCTGAACGTGCTGGCCGGCACGATCTTCCTGATGGCGGCGGGCATGGTGTACGGGCTGATGGGGACGCTGAATATGGCGGACCTGGCCCGGATGGTGGCCGAGGCCGAGGCTTCGCAGAAGGCCTACGCGGCCGGGGTAATCACGGCCGACGAGGTTCAGACGTTGCCCGCGGGCTTCACGCCGTTGGCGGTGCTGCTGCTGATGGTGTTCGCGCTCAAGGGCGGGTTCTTCCCGCTGTGGTTCTGGCTGCCGGACACGTACCCGACGCTGCCGATCGGCATCGCGGGGTTGTTCGGGGGTCTGCTGACTAAGGTGGGCGTGTACGCGGTGGCGCGGACGTTTCCTGCGATCTTCGCGAGCGACGGGATGGGCGGCTCGGACCGCGCGCTGGCGTGGATCTTGGCGGTCGCCGCGGCGTTCACGATGTTCTTCGCCGTGTTGGGCGCGGTGTCGCAAGGACGGGTTCGTCGGATCCTGGCGGTGCACGTGATCAGCCAGGTGGGCTACATGGTGTTCGGCCTGGCGGTGGCGCTTTGGGTGCCGCGGGCGCTGTCGCTCGACGGCGGGATGGCCGGGCTGACCGTGGCGGGGTACGCGATGGCGGGCTGCGTGTTCTACATGGTGCAGCACATGGTCGTGAAGTGCTCGCTGTTCCTGTGCTGCGGGATCATGGAGATGCACGCGGGGACGGACAAGCTCGACCGGCTGGGCGGGCTGCTCAAGCGCGACACGGCGCTGGCGGTGCTGTTCTTCGTGGCGGCGATGAGCCTGGTGGGGCTTCCGCCGTTGTCGGGCTTCTTCGGGAAGATGGTGATCATCCAGGCGGGGTGGCGTGAGCTTTGGCCGTTGTCGGTGATCGGTCTGCTGACCGGGGCGCTGACGCTGCTGTCGATGCTGAAGATCTGGAGCTACGGGTTCTGGAACCCGCCAAAGGCGGCGGTGGTGAACGCGCCCGAGCAGGTGCGGCGTCGCGGGCGCAGCGCGTATGGCGGCGCGGCGATGCTGGTGGGCCTGGCGCTGTTCCTGGGCTTCGGCGCGGAGCTGATCTACCGGGTGGCGTTGCAGGCCGGCGATCAGATCATGGACCGGCGGCCCTACATCACGGCGGTGCTGGGGGAAGACGGGCTGGAACGCGTGGAGGCGTACGAACTCGCGATCGCCGAGGCCGAGGCCCAAGCGGAACAAGGCGACCCGGCGCTGCGGCTGGTCGAAACGCCCGCGGACGAGGCGGAGGCTGCGACACCGCCGGCGATGGCGTCGGCCGTGCCTGAAACGCTTGCGGGGGTGATTCCGGGGGCGGGGCCAGAGGGGAGGGCGCCGCGATGATCGGTCTGTTGCTGGCAAACCTGGCGCTGACGCTGTTGTGGCTCTTGCTGAATGAGTCGGGCGGCTTCTTGAGCCTGGGCTTTGGGTTCTTGGTGAGCGCGGTGCTGACCTCCGCGGTCGGGGCGGCGGCGGGCCGGCACGGCTACCTGGCGGCGCTCTGGGCCAAGGTGAGCTTCCTGGGCTACTTCCTGAAGATCCTGGTGCTAGCAAACCTTGAGGTGATGAAGGAGATTTTGACGCCGGGCTTCTCGATGAAGCCGCGTCTGATCCGGTATGAGGTTCCGGGCTTGACGCCGGGGCAGCTGACGGTTCTGGCGTCGGCGATCACGCTGACGCCGGGGACGCTGTCGGTGGACTGCGACGAGTCGGGCGACGCCTTGTACATCCACGCCATGTACGCCGACGACCCGGCCCAAGCGGTGGCCGAGCTCGACGCGCTGAAGAACCGCATCCTCCTGGACCTGTACCGCGGATGTTCGTGACCCCCCTTTCCATCTCGAATCTCGTGCTCGCCGCGGCCGCCGGTCCCGAGGCGGGAGCCGTCGAAGCCGGCAAGGGTTCGCCGCTCGAAGCGCTGGTCGTGCAGACGCTGGCGCCGATCGGCGTGGCGGTGTTGCTGCTGGCCTCGGCGCTTTGCGTGTATCGGATCGTGCGGGGTCCTCACCTGGCGGACCGGGTGCTGGCGAGCGACACGTTCGCCGTGCTGGTGGTGGGCATCGTGGTGCTGCTGGCGATCATCCTGGAGAACGACTTGTTCTTCGACGCGGCGCTGGTGGTGGGCATCCTGGGCTTTGTGAGCACGCTGGCGTTTAGCCAATACATCGGGGACCGGAGGCGGGCGGCGGAGGCCGCGCGGGCCCACGCCGGCGGCGTTGGCTTGAGCCCCGGGGAGGCGGCGCCATGAACGGTGACTTCTGGCCGACGCTGGTGGACGGGGTTGCGATCGCCTTCGCCCTGGGCGGGCTGTTCTTCATGATCGTGGGGGCGGTGGGGATCGTGCGGCTGCCGGACGTGTACCACCGGATCCACTCGGCGAGCAAGTGCACGACGCTGGGGCTGCTGGGGCTGCTGATCGCGGCGGCGCTGTTCGTGGGCACGGCGGAGGTGCTGCTCAAGGGCCTGCTGACGATGGCGTTCATCTTCGTGGCGGCGCCGATCGGCTCGCACGTGCTGGCGAAGGCGGCGCACCGTGACGGGGCGCCGACGTGGTCGGGCACGCTGAGCGACGATCTTGACGAGGCGTGAGGCCGGCGACGGCCTTGCGGTGCGTTGCGCGAAGCGTGAGCGGTTGGGGTCAGGCTTCGTCGCGCTGGACGATGCGGTAGTTCTCGCGTTCGCCGCGCCCGCGGACGGGGTAGTCCTTGCGGTGCGGGTGGGCGGGGAAGCCTTCCCAGGTGAGGATGCGTCGGTGGTCGGGGTGGCCGTCGAAGCGGAGGCCGAGCATGTCGAAGACCTCGCGTTCGAGCCATTCGGCGCCGGGCCAGAGGTCGGTGGCGGTGGGCAGGTGTAGCGCGGGGTCGTCGTCGATGCCGTCGGTGGGGAGTGACGGGTCGAGGAGGGTCTTGACGAAGATGCGTGGGGCCTCGGCGCCGCCGGTGAGCCCGGTGCCGACGAGGTTGTAGACGACGGCGAAGCGTCCGCGGGGCCCGCCCTGCCGGGGCTCGGGGTAGTTGAGGTAATCCACGCCGACGACATCGGCCAGGTAGTCGTAAGGCGAAGCTTCGAGGGTCTTGAGGAAGCCGAGGACGTCGTGCACGAGCGCGGGCGGGGCGACGACGGTGGTCTGTCCGCGGAACTCGGTGGCCTGGAGGCCGGCGTCGGGGAAGGTCTGCTTGAGCGCGGGCAAGGCCGGGTGGTCGAGGTTGGGCGCGGCGGTCATGGGTGGGCTATGCCGGGTTTACTGGCTTTGGATGCGGTTGGCGACGGCGTCGATCACGCCGGTCCACCGGTCGACGGAGCCGTCCCACTCGTAGAGGAGGGCGTCGGCGAGGCCGACGGTGTCGCCGGCCTCGATCATGCCCTTGAGCTCGCGGAGCTGTTCGAGCAGGTCTTGGATGGAGTCGGGGATGGTCTTGCCGTCGTGCTGGAGGGAATCGAGGTCGACGTTGCAGAGGCCAGCGGTCTGGCTGGCGGCCTGCTGGACCTGGAGCCAGACCTCGATGGCCGAGCCGACCTTGCGGAGACCGTCTTGGGCTTGGTCTTGCCGGAGGAGGTCGGCGGCTTCGGCCTGGAGGGTGCGGGCCTCGGAGAGGCGGTCGCGGACTTGGTCGAGCGTGGTGAGGGCGAGGGTGGTGGCGTCGGCCGAGGAGAGGCGGAGGTCGCGGCCGTCGAGCGATTGGCGGGCGGGGTCGTCGAGGTCTTCGCCGGTGAGGGCTTGGCCGTCGAGTTGGACCTCGACGACGA